>CAJPUA010000001.1 GCA_905373705.1 uncultured Schwartzia sp.
AGCTGTCGTCATTATTGATGCAGCAAAACGCGAAGCGACACTGTAGTACCGAAATCTTCTGGAACCAAGAGGGGCCTCAACATTCGTTGGGGCCCCCGCTTGTTAGAACGTAAACAGCACAAGACAGAGAATCGACAGGAAAGACATCAAAGAGAGAGCGACCTGAAGCCTCAGTTGGCCATTGCCATCCGTGACGCCAAGTCTTGCGTTGCGTTTCATCGTCGCCATAAGGTCCATGACGTTGCCCAAGAGGAACGGGCTGGAACACAAGAGGAATATCCAACCTGACGGCACATTCAGAAACCAGCTGACAATGCCACTAAAGCCGCTTTGCGGAAGCGACAGCCAGAAGGGATATCGGCCGCTTCCCATAACGTATCCAGCGTTCAGACATGCTGCACATAGCAGAACCAAAACGCTCATCATCAAACCCCACGAACGCCAAAGAAATCCTCTGTTTTTGATGGCGGCGATCTCGTCGGATTTCTCCCTTACGGCTTCGCTGATCTCTTTCAGGGCAAACTGTGCAGCCCCCTTAGCAACTCTTTCAACGTCTTGAAGCCGTTCGACGTGACGATTGTCATAGAACTCATTCACGAGAATGATGTACCACATCGAGTCTTCCTTAGCCAGGTTCAACACGTCGCCAAAACGGGAAAAACGGGCTATTTCCTCCTCCGTAGGAGGGCGTTTGTAGAGCTCTTGGAAGAATTCGTCGCGTGTCACTCTACGGCCTCCTTGTCTTCAATGTTTTTGAAAACTACGTCGAACGTTTCCTTAACAACCCTCAACCAGCGTTCAAGCACGGTCCGCATCCCAAGTTTTAGGCCTTTAGGCAGCTTCTCTATTGTTACCTCGTCCGTATAGAATTTGTCTGCGATGAGGTCATTCAGGTTGGGGAATGTGAGTTGACAACCCCCACGTTGAGAGATGATCTCGTGCAGGTCCTCATTCGTGTGATAGAAAGAAAACTCCTCCTCTTTGCCGAAGTAAAGGTTGAGGACAGGATAGACCACAGCGCTTTTCATCGTATCCATGAAGGAACGGAGTAAAGTAACGGAGTCCTTGTTCCTATTCATCACCCAAAACACCTTGAAGATCACGTCCAGATTGCCGTTTCCTACGTTCTGATCGAGCAACGTTCCTTGCGTCTGGACCCCAAGGTTGGAGGCTGCCATCGAGTTGATGAGTACGTGCTGTGCCTTCGTGCTGTCTATCTCATCAACGAGGTCCATCCATCCTGTGTCATCTTCACCGAGAGGAATCCCCTGAACAATGATACCTGACGTGTTCTTGTACAGGCGACCAACATCGGGATTGCTCGTGTCCGTTTCGACAAGGAGTAGCGTGTCCTTGGGGAACGCCTTTCTAAAATAATCGACTAGTGCCATGCAGACCATGCTCTTTCCCGTACCGCCCTTGCTGCCACCCACATAGACAAGGTTTTTTCTCATCGCGACTCCTCCTGCTTATTTTCTTGTGTCATATCCTGTTTTTTCGAGTACTTCCGCCAGGCTCTGGCAAAGCTTTCATAGCTGCCAAGCTTCACGCCAGTCTTGATCAAGAAGTTATAGACGTGCTTTCTGGCAAGGCCGAAACACTTCAGCCTCTCCAGGTTAAGACGGACGAATTCATCTGTAGAAACAAAGCCGTCACCGACTAAATAATCATTCTCTCGCATGTGTTCCTCAAGTGCATCCAACGCTTTCTCCGCCTGTTCCAAGTTTACAAGGATTCTTTTGCTCAAACCTTTACCTCCTAGCCCAGGGAGCAGGGAGCTGGCCTAAATCTTGAACCGTTTTGCCCCTGTTTCCGGGTCAAAGAACATCTCTGTCCCATACGGATTTTTTCCGAGAGGCTTAAACCTGCGATCTGCCGGTAGGCCGTCTTTCTCCTGTTCCGATTGCTCGAGCGTTGACTGTACGGAAACCCCCTGTTGTTTGCGTTCGGACTCAGGACATTGTTTTGGCTGTTCAGCCATCACTGTAGCTTGTGTGGTATCGCAGGCTTTAGCCTCCGCTCTGCGCCAGCTGTCCGAGAACGACTTAAAGCTTCCAAGTTGTAGACCTGCCCCTCGTAAGCTGTCATAGATGGCTCTTCGTGACACACCGTATCTTTGTAGTTTAGCGATGTTCATGCTGACAAACTCAGATACGGATATGCTGAACTCATCCTGCCTCCGGTCCAGTTCGGACAGCGCCTCTTTTGCCTCTTTCATGCGAATCATGATATGCCTCCAAGGAAACCCATGCCTTTAGGCATGGGAGGAATTGGAAACGTATCGGTATCCGTTTCCGTGCTGCAACCGATAGCAGTACCGCCACGACACGCCATCGTTTTCTCCGACCCGAAAACTCCCCGAAGTGCGTACTACGACGCGTCCTACATGGATGCCAGCATGTCCGCCCTTCGGGACGTCCGCACGGACAAAGTCGCCGGTACGAAATCCATGAACGGTCCGTGCCGCCTTGGGGCCGGTCCGCGGGAAGCCGTACTTGTCCATCCGGCACATTTGCCGACACCCGCGTCCCATCGCCTTGATGGAGAGAGCTTCCACATCGGGGTCCAGCCTAACAGCACCTCCCGTTTCCCCGACACAGGCGGCATCAATCCAGTGTTTCTTGGGGTAGCCCTGCGTCGTCCGGTTGAACTTCGTCCGGCCGCCGGTCCCCAACTCGACCGGAAGTCCTGTCCCCTTCAGTCGTTCCAGCAATGCCCACCGTGTCGCATTGACCGCGGCAATATCCCTCAATGGAGCTTTCGCCTGCGAGAGCACTCTGCGCAGTATCTCCGGCTTCCGGCGCAGAAACTCCTCGATCGGGCGGTTGCCCTTCCGTTGATTGCAGGTGTGGCACGCCAACGTGAGGTTCGATACACGGTCGGAACCACCCTTCGACTTAGGGACAATATGCTCCACTTCCAGCGGGACGTCCTCTGTGCCACAGTAGACACACCTGTGGCCCCATTTCTCCAGCAGGTATTCTCGGACTTCATACCCGTACAGCGTTCCCTGCTGGTACTCCGCCCCTGATACTTCAGGGTCCTGCATCGTCTGGGTGTCGAACTTCACCAGCTCCATGGAGAGGCCGCCGACGTGAGCCCATCGGCAGAGCCGACGTACCCACGTAACCACGTTGTTCACCCGGCTTTCGAGGCTTGGTGGCAGCCAGCCCTCCTTCCGCCCCCGATTCAAGAACCGTGCAGGGCGATAGCGTGTCTTTCGTGATCGCCGCGCACAGCGTACCACACGACGTTTGTCCAGCTTGGCTTTCACCTCCAGTCCTCGATGCTGTAGTTCCGAAGCCCAAACTACCTCGTCCATACCACGGCGCCTCATCACAAGTGCCATTCCGGTCGTCCTACTGCCGGGGTCAATCTTGACCTTGACCTCGGTTGGTTCCTCGGCGGGTGCATACTTCAGGATGATCGTGAACGGCACACGGCGGAAGACTGCCGCCTTCCCCTTTCTCAGAAGCTCTCTTGCCCGTGCCGGATGGCATGGTGAGAGCGGTTTCCTGTTCGTATCCAGCACAAAGACTCGCATTACCATGGGATTACTCCCCTTCCTGCCCCAAGAGGGCGTGATGTTCTCCTCGCCAATGTATGCAGCCGGCTCCTCCCCGTATCGGAGAGCGGCCCTGGCGTTCGGCGCTTTGCCTTTCGCTTTCTTCGCCAGGGCCTTGCAGGGTCCGGGACTGGAGATGCATCCCGGAGGGCGTCTTTACGACCTGCTGCATACGTAGCCCGATATTGCTGGGCTAAGGCTGGTCAGTCCGGCTCAGGGATTCTTCCCCAAGCTCACCGCCTTCAACGGTAGGCAACTGACTTTTGACGCCATCACTTCCGTTCCCTTCATTAAATGACGCAATATGGTTATATTTCAACGCCATTGCTTCTCGATTCGACATAAAATAACGCGATAACGAGCTTTTTTTGCTAAAATCAGCGCGATCATTGCCAGAAATGCAGGGCAATTTACATACCGTTATACACCTGAATCGTTGTGTCATGGGGTTTTTTAGACAATATTTCTTTTATAGGAACGAAATTTCTTTTTAAAAGAAATATAGTCCTTCTGAAAGAAATATGTTCCGTTTTTTCCCGCAGGACGAGGGGTTAGCATTATCATGCTGGAGAGTTACATCGTAGTATACGGGACAAGCAGGCGCTTGTCCGACAAACCCACTGACGTGGGTTGCCGTCCAAGCGCCTATAAGTGCAATCGGCGGCCCTTTGGGCCTTCTCTCGCACTATGCTTGCCAGGGCGCGCTGCCCTGGACCTGGCAGGAGGGCGTTCCCCCCTGCATTCCCAATCCGCCGTTTCGTTGAACGGCCCAAGAAGGAAAGACGCGCAGAGATGACACAAAAGAAACAAGACCTCAGACCGAGGCGCATATACGCAAGGCTCACAGTTGATGAGTATGCTGACCTGAAAGAACAGGCCGACGCCTCCGCGCTGTCCCTCTCAGAGTATGTCCGGCGCAGAGTATTCGGGCGACGTGTCACCTCTAAGGTAGACCTGCGCGTCCTGGCAGAACTCAGGCGGCTGGGCGGACTGATGAAACACGTCCATAACGAAACAGGCGGGATATATAGTGAGGACACGAGGGACGCTATTCAGGCTCTGACGGCTTGTGCGCGTGGCATCGAGCGAAAGTTGAGTGAAGGACATTGATCGCCAAGATACCTCCAGGACGCCAGGACGGGAAAAGCAGCTTTCGAGATCTTGGGAACTACATCCTGGGAAGGACCGGGCACAGCGCCGGGTCAGTCCTGCATGTCGGGTTTCAGAACTTGACGACGGATGGAACGGCTGCACTGGAGATGGAGGTCCTGGCGTCGGAGAATACGCGGAGCAGAAACCCCGTCTTTCACTTCATTCTCTCATGGCGTGAGATGGAGCGCCCGACCTCTGAGCAGGTCGATGAGGCGGTGCAGATTGCTCTCAAGGAACTGGAACTGGAGGGGTGTCAGGCGCTGTGGGCGTTGCAGGGTGACACGGAGAACCAGCACGTACACGTGATGGTGAACCGCATTGATCCTGAAACGTATCGGGCTATCCAGCCCGCAGGAAACTGGACGAAGAAGGCGCTGGAGAGGGCGGCTCGGAAGATTGAGCTGGCACAGGGCTGGGAGGTAGAACGCTCAGGTCGTTATGATGTCAATCCAGACGGCACGATTCAGGAGAAGGGCAATGGTAATGAACCGAAGCTGACGCAGAAGTCGCGGGACATCGAGGCCCATACGGGAGCAAAGAGTTGGGAACGCTTGATAAAAGAACAGGTCGGAGCGGTTCTGAGGGACGCCATAAGCTGGGGCGAGTTACACCAAAAGCTAGGCGAGCTTGGGCTCTCTATGGAACGTAAGGGGAGTGGAGCTGTTCTGCTATGGAATGACGGAAGTGAGCAACATGCCGTAAAGGTATCTACGGTAGATCGCGGAAGCAGCCTGAAGAAACTTGAGGCACGCCTGGGAGCGTTTCAGGAGCGTGAGCATGACGTCGGGGTCAGCTTGGCACCGCAGATGAAGCCAGTAGAGGTCGTAGCAGCAGAACCCGCTCTGGAGCGCACGTGGAAAGGCTACATACACAACAGGACAGAGTACTTTAAGGCAAAGTCTGCAGCCCGTGCGACCCTCCGAGAGCGACAGAAACAGGAGTACATAAAGCTCTTGAAATGCCAGAAGCAGGAACGGCAGAAGCTCTTCCAGAACGAAAACTGGAAGGGACGAGGGAAAGAACTAAACCAACGCCGGAGCCTTCTAGCGGCAAAACACGCCCGCGAGAAGCTAAACCAGCGGGACGCACAGAAGCTGGAAACGGAGAACCTGAACTCACGCTTCCTGCAACACTTTCCGAGCTTCAAGACCTGGCTGAAAGAGCAGGAAGACGGAATGCTCTTCCTGAAGTACCGCTACCCTGGTCAGACGGTGCTGACGTCACCGTCACAGAAGCAAAATGTTGCAGCTAAGGTAATTGACATCCGCAACTTCATGGCATTCCGTTCTCTGAACGGCACGGCATGGGGCCGGGAGAAAGGCGTGGCGGATTTCGTCGATGCCGGACGGCGAATCGTGATGCGCAAGGGAATGGACCATGACGAAACGGCTATCCTGGCGGCGCTGCAACTGGCGAACCAGAAGTGGGGAACGGCTCAAATCAACGGCACGGATGAGGAATATCGCCGGATGTGCGTACAGGTGGCCATCCAACACAACCTTCGAATCGCCAATCCAGATTTGAGAAAGGCCGTTGAGGAGGGAAGAAAGCGAATGTACGAGGGACAGAGCAGGGGAGGGAGTACGGAGGTTGCAAAGGACCTTTTGACGCGGTATGCCAAGGCCGTTGGTGCGGAGCGTTTCCGCATTGTTGTAACAGAATTCACGCGGGAGGGAACACAAGCCTTCGTGCTGGATCGTCGAAACGGCGGCCTTAGCGGCAAGACGCTGGAGGAACTTCAGGGTCGTGTGCGTCAGTTGGAGGGGTATGCGGCGGAGCACAAAAACATCAACATCACGCCCATGAGCAAGGATAAGCACCATATCCTCGTGGACGATCTTACAGCACGGAGCAGGAGAAGGAGGACCTTCCGGAGGGCGCCCTGATGCGGGAAAAGGGGAACGGCCCGCTCTACATGAAAGTGCTGGATATATGGGAGCCATACAGAATACTGAGGCTCCACACCCCGGAAAGGGATTTGGGCAAGTACGGCCGGATGCGCCTGAAGTATCTGGAGGAGTGGAAGGTCCGGAAGGCGTTGGAGCTGGGCGAGGAGATTCTGGTCCATTGCCTGGAGGTTCAGGATCGGGCGAAGGAGATGAAGCGGGAGATCATGGACCAGTGGCGGGAACAGAACCCGTCGGACGGAACGATGGAGTGGGTGCAGAGGGCCGAGATGCAGGACGCGGAAGCGGAGCGCCTCGTCCTGGACACGGTGGTCTGGCCGGAGGCCAGCACGGCCAGCAGCTGACACTAAACTTTGGGCTTGGAGAGCCGGATACGACGCCCCAGGCTCCTCAAGCCCTTGAGCCGGAACCGGAGCTGGAAGCTCCAAAGGTATCGGAGGAAAAGCCTAAGGGGCCGGAGCAGCAGCGCGTCAACTATCGCATAACGAACGATGCTCTAGGCACCGGTGGCGCAAAGACGAAGTATACCCGCAACGTGGAGGCCATCCGCACCCTGCAGCGCATCGAGGGCGAGGGCAGGCTGGCCACCTCCGAGGAACAGGAGGTCCTAGCGCAGTACGTCGGCTGGGGCGGTCTGCCCCAAGTCTTTGATGAAAAAAATGAGAGCTGGGGTAAGGAATACGCTGAACTGAAGGACCTTCTCTCCAAGGAAGAATACACGGCGGCCCGCGCCTCAACTCTCAACGCGCACTACACCTCTCCTACCGTTGTGAAGGCGATCTACGGCACCTTGGAGCGGATGGGCCTCAGCTCTGGCAATATCCTGGAGCCTGCCTGCGGCACGGGAAACTTCTTCGGCCTCGTACCGGAGAGCATGGCGGGCGCGAAGCTCTACGGCGTCGAGCTGGATGGCATCACGGGTCGTATCGCCCGCCAACTCTATCAAGAGGCGGACATCACCGTCGATGGCTACGAGCGGACCCACTTTCCGGATAACTTCTTCGATGCGGCCGTCGGGAATGTTCCGTTCGGGGCCTACCGGGTCGCGGATCCCAAGTATGACAGGCATGGCTTTGCAATCCATGACTATTTCTTCGCCAAGACCCTCGACCAGGTGCGGCCGGGCGGTGTCGTTGCCTTTGTAACCTCCAAGGGGACCCTGGACAAAGCCAACCCCTCGGTCCGGCAGTACATTGCCCGTCGGGCCGAGCTCCTGGGGGCCGTTCGGCTTCCTAACACCGCCTTCAAAGCCAATGCCGGAACCGAAGTCACGACCGACATCCTCTTCCTCCAGAAGCGGGACCACATCATCGACGACGTTCAGCCCGAATGGCTGCATACCTTTAACAACGCCGAGGGCGTGCCCGTCAATAACTATTTCCTCCAGCACCCGGAAATGATGCTGGGGACGATGGCCTTTGATTCCTCGATGTACGGCAACGAGAGGGAGACGACCTGCAACCCCATCGAGGGGGCCGACCTCGCCGAGCAGCTCCACGAAGCGATGGGGAACATCCAGGGGAAGATAACGGCCCGCGAGCAGGAGATACGGGAGCAGTACAAGGAGACGATCCCCGCCGACCCATCGGTTCGTAACTACAGCTACACCCTGGTGGACGGGGAGTTGTACTACCGTGAAAACTCGGTCATGTACAAGCCGGATCTTCCCCGGACCTCTATGGAGCGCGCCAAGGATATGGTCGGGTTGCGGGACCTCTGCCGCGCCGTCATCGACGCCCAGATGGATGGGGTGTCCGACGAGGACCTGCAGGTCCTTCAGAAGGACCTCAACCAAGCCTATGACCGTTTCGTCCGGCGACACAGTCGCATCAACGATGCGGCGAGCGCCCGCGCCTTCGACGAGGACAGTTCCTATTACCTGCTGTGCGCGCTGGAGAACCTGGACGAAGACCGCCGTTTCATCGGGAAGTCGGACATGTTCACGAAGCGGACCATTCGACAGAACGTCGTCCCGACCTCCGCCGAAACGCCGCAGGAGGCCCTGCTGCTGTCGATCTCCGAGAAGGCCCACGTGGACATGGACTACATGGCGTCGCTCACGGGTCGGACAGAGGAGGAGTTGGTGCAGGAGCTTCGGGGCGCGATATTTCGCGTTCCGGACCGTGTGGAGCCGGAAACGGGAAGGGCGGTCTATCAGACGGCGGACGAGTATCTGTCCGGCAACGTCCGCGAGAAGCTGGAGACGGCACGGCGCTATGCTGAACGGGAACCGGAACTCTTTGCCGGCAACGTGAAGGCGCTGGAGGAAGCACAGCCGAAGCCGCTGACGGCAGGGGAGATCGACGTGCGCCTCGGAGCGACGTGGGTAGACCCGAAGTACGTACAGGCGTTCATGTTCGAGCTTTTGCAAACCCCACCGTACATGACATACACCATCAAGGTTTCCTACTCGCCGATGTCTGCCACATGGAACATATCGAACAAGGTGAAAGACGTCGGGAACGTCCGGGCGAACACGACCTACGGCACGAAGGACCTCAACGCCTACAAGATAATAGAGGAAACGCTGAACCTCAAAACCGTACGGATATACAAGGCTGTTGAAGGGCCGGACGGCAAGGAAACTCGCGTCCTGGACCCGGAGGCTACCGCCCTGGCGCAGCAGAAGCAGGAGGAGATCAAGGAAAAGTTCAGGGAGTGGGTCTTCCGGGACCCAAAGCGTCGGGACGTCCTCGTCGAGGAGTACAACAGGCGTTTCAACTCCACACGCGCGCGGGAATACGACGGGACGCATCTCCGGTTTGGGGGCATCAACCCGGAGATTGTCCTGCGGGAGCACCAGAAGAACGCCATTGCGCGCATCCTCTACGGCGGAAATACGCTGCTGGCGCACGAGGTGGGGGCAGGCAAGACCTACGAGATGGTCGCTGCAGCGATGGAGGGGAAGCGCCTGGGTTTGGCACACAAGAGCCTCTTCGTCGTCCCGAACCACCTAACGGAACAGATGGCCACGGAAACTCTGCGGCTCTATCCAGGGGCGAACGTCCTGGTGGCCACGAAGAAGGACTTTGAAACAAAGAACCGCAAGAAGTTCTGCGCCCGCATCGCCACCGGCGACTACGATGCCATCGTCATCGGCCATTCCCAGTTCGAGAAAATCCCACTCTCCCTGGAGCGGCAGGCCCGGTTCGTCGAGGAGCAGATCGAGGAGATTACTCAGGGCATCGAGGAGCTGAAAGAGGAACGGGGTGAGCGCTGGACCATCAAGCAGATGGAGAAGTCCAAGAAGGACCTGGAGGCGAAGCTGACAAAGCTTCAGGCACAGGAGAAAAAGGACGACGTGGTGACCTTCGAGGAGCTGGGCGTGGACCGGATGTTCGTGGACGAAGCCCACAACTACAAAAACTTGTTCCTCTACACAAAAATGCGGAATGTCGCCGGAATATCGCAGACCGAGGCGCAGAAGTCCAGCGACATGTACATGAAGTGTCGATACATGGACGAGCTGACAAGGAATAAGGGCGTCATCTTCGCCACGGGGACGCCTGTCAGTAACTCCATGACGGAGCTTTATACCATGCAGCGGTACCTTCAGAATGACAAGCTGCAGGAGCTGGGGCTCCAGCACTTCGACGCTTGGGCCTCCACCTTCGGGGAAACCGTGACGGCGATGGAGCTGGCCCCGGAGGGGACGGGGTTCCGCGCAAAGACGCGCTTCGCCAAATTCTTCAATCTGCCGGAGCTGATGGCCACCTTCAAAGAGGTCGCGGACATCAAGCTGGCGGACCAGCTGAACCTGCCGCGGCCGAAGGCGAACTTCCATACCGTCGCGGTCAAGCCGAGCGAGCATCAGAAGGAGCTGGTCCAGGCGCTCTCAGAGCGGGCCAGCAAGGTCCACAGCAAGGAAGTAGAACCAACAGAGGACAATATGCTCAAGATCACTTCGGATGGGCGCAAGATCGGGCTGGACCAGCGGTTGATCAACCCGCTGTTGCCCGACGAGCTGGGCAGTAAGGTCAACTCCTGTACGGAAAACGTCTTCAAAATCTGGAATGACACAAAGGAAAAGAGGCTGACACAGCTCATCTTCTGCGATTTCTCGACGCCAGGCAAGGATAAGGGCTTCAACGTCTATGACGATATCAGGAGGAAGCTGATCGCCCGCGGCGTGCCGGAGGAGGAGATCGCGTTCATCCACGACGCCGATACCGAGGTGAAGAAGGACCAGCTCTTCGCGAAAGTGCGCAGCGGAGCCGTCCGGGTACTGATGGGCTCCACGCAGAAAATGGGGGCTGGAACGAATGTCCAGGACCGGCTCATAGCCATGCACGACCTGGACTGTCCGTGGCGGCCGGCAGACCTGGAACAGCGAGCCGGGCGCATTGTTCGGCAAGGGAACCGGAACCCGGAGGTGGACATCTACCGGTATGTCACGGAGAACACGTTCGATGCCTACCTGTACCAGACCATCGAGAACAAACAGAAGTTCATCAGCCAGGTGATGACGAGCCGGACGCCTCTGCGAAGTTGCGAAGACGTGGATGAGTCGGTCCTGAGCTACGCCGAGGTGAAGGCCCTCTGCATCGGGGACCCGAGGATCAAAGAGAAGATGGAGCTCGATGTCGATGTGGCGAAGCTGAAGCTGATGGAGGCGAGCTTCAACAACCAGCGATTTACGCTGGAGGACAAGCTGTTGAAGGGTTTTCCTTGTGTCATAGCTCAAACGGAGCAGAAAATCCAGTTGCTCGAACAAGACGCGGCTGCAGCGGAGAAGACACGGGAGCAAGACTTCTCCATAACAATCCTGGGCAAGATCTACGGGCTGGACGCCGAGGGCAAGCCGCGGAAGCAGGAGGCAGGGGAGGCACTGCTGGCCGCAGCCCAAGCCCTTGGGAAGAACCAAGGGACAATAGGGGAGTACCGGGGCTTCAAGATGGGCTTTCACTACGATGCCGTCTTCAACAAGGTCTACCTGAACCTGGTCGGAGCGGACACGCACAACGTGGAGTTAGGCGAGAGCGCGGTGGGCAACATGACGCGCATTGAGAACGCCATCGAGGGCATACCGGCCCGCCTCCAGGAGGCACAGGAGAGGCTGGAAAACCTCCACGAACAGGTACGGGCTGCGAAGGAGGAGCTGGGGAGGGAGTTCCCCCATGCTCAGGATTTGCGGGAAAAGACCGCCCGGTTGAGTGAGCTCAACGCAGCACTGTCCATGCAGGACGATAGGGGGGAGCACAACGTGTCGGAGCAGGTAAACTTTGGAAAGCTGAACGACAAGGAGCGCGTGGCGTTCCTCGTGAAAGAGGCGGAGCGGCAGCCTGAACATGCCTTGGAAATTCTGAACGTCGCCTTCCGACAAGGGGTGTACGTCACCTCACAACTCCAGGCATCAAATTGCGGATTCTACAACATCTTCGAGCTGCGCGACGTCATGTCCGCCGCCGGACTGAACGACCGCGAACGTTTCGATTCACTTCTGTGCAGGCTTAGGGATGAGGAGCAGGTACAGCTCCATGCCGGAGACGTGACGGTCCACACGCCGGAGGAGAACGAGAAAGGATTCATTGATGAAAACGGATTCCGTATGGGAACCTTCACCCTGTCCAAGACTCCAGAGGCCTTCCGGGCGACCGAGGAAAGCCTGGTGCGAGTAACAGAGAACACTCAAGCCTCTTGTCGGGAAGTTTACACACCGAAGGTTGGTGATAAAATCGAGTTTGCCCCCCATGAAGGAGGCATCCGACTGAAGGGTTCGGTTGTATCTGTTACCGAGGAAACGGTCGTTTTAAAGGCTGGAAGAAGAGAGATTCCTGTTTTCAAAAGCAAAGGAGTCTTCTCAGAGCAAAAAGTCATCGGGGCGGAAAAGAATGTAGCTTCCCAAGATATTGATCTTGCCTGTGTTTAGCGGAGTGGAAAGGAAGGAGTGTACAAAATGAAAGAGTGGACGAGCAGCATGAGCAAGGAAGAAACAATGGCGATCATTGTGAAGGCACAAGAATTAGAAAGCTTAGGGAAGAAAGAAGATGCTGCAGCACTCAGGATTCAGATTCCTTTGCATCCTGGAGTTGCGGATGATATTAAACGTTTTAATGGTATTCAATGGTTGATTGATGGAGGCTTTAACCTTACCGATGCGGTTGCAGCTTTTGGGGAAAAGTGGCTCCATGAATGATCGTTTCGAAAAAGATCTTCTCTTAAACATTACAGAATGTGGTAGTTTAAGAGATTTGAGAGATCAGTCATTTGAAAACGTCAAATACTCGAACGGCATCAAGGAGCTCTGCAATTTGCTTCAAGATACTATTCGATCAAAGTCCCCTCAGCAGAGTCTTCTGGCCGAGAAGTATTGTATCGTGTTTCAGCGTAACTACTGCACGACTAACGAAGCTGAGAGGGACAAGCTCAACGACCAGTTGATGAAGCTGGCGGATGCTCAGACATCCGTCAGCCTCGTCATGGAGCCGGAGCGATATCGTGAATTTGCTCAAAGCAGCTTCATGGAAACACGGGAGGGGCGTTTGCCCTACCATGGTTGTGCGGTTTTCGTGAAAACACAGATTGATACCCTTAACAGGAGCGGGCAGGGGACAGGCATTGAGGCCGAAAAAGAGCTGTGGAAGCTCAGGAAAGAGAACCTTCGTGCCTGCAGGGACGCTTTTGAGGTCCTCCAGGAAGAAGCGCTCTTCAATGCGCCTGAACATGAGCCGCAGAACGTGGAGTCCCCCAATATGGCGGAGGTTCAGGCCGCCGAGAGCAAGGCCTCTCTCATACAAGGGCTGGACAAGAGCGCGGACGGCATGAGCACGGTCGAGGGAAAAGACGTCGGGTATCTTGAGGAAGGGTACATGGCAGCCGCAAACGAGGTCAAATATGAGGCTCAGGAGGCCCGAACCGCCAATATCGAAGCTCAGTCCCTGAAGGCGGGCCAGAGGGTCACGTTTCAGGCGAAGGATAAGGGCGGCAGCGTGAAGCTGACCGGAACGGTCGAGAAGGTTGATGCAACAACGGTCACACTTAAGTGCGGCAGCATGAGCATCCCGGTCGCT
Source organism: uncultured Schwartzia sp. (assembly GCA_905373705.1). Taxonomy (GTDB): domain Bacteria; phylum Bacillota; class Negativicutes; order Selenomonadales; family Selenomonadaceae; genus CAJPQU01. The sequence continues at coordinate 13,635 of CAJPUA010000001.1, forward strand.
AAGGAAAGCGGCGTCTTCAGCCAGCCTCTAATCCAGCCTAAAGAACACACGCAAGCATTTGCCAGGGAACAAGCCATGCAGTCCCTGGGGCCTGGGGGAAAGGTCCTGCTTGCCAGGCATAAGGGGACCTACTCCGGGCAGATTATCGGCAAGACGTCCACCTTCGCCATTCAGAAGATCAACGAAAACACGGCGGTCCTGCACCGTCTGAAGGATCTGGAGGGCAGGGAAAAGGACGCTCAAGGACTTCTCAAGGAGGGAAACGAACTGACCATTTCCCGTGACGGAACGAACGTTTCCCTAAGCCAGCTTAAGCCCGGTGAACGCGATAACGATAAAGTCCGCACGCAGCAGAAGACGCGCGGCTCAATCGGGCGGTGAAGCCATGCCACCTAAAGTAAAAATTCAAGGGCAATACGGTTATCAGAACACCCGCTCGACCTCCGGCACCAAAATCCTGAAGGGTATCGTCGGTGCAATCGTCCTTGTTGTGACCAGCGCCGCCGTGGCGACAAACTACCTGATTCGCGAGTTGGGCGAGAGCGCTTCGCCAGTCTTCAAGCTTTTCGACATCCCGATCTACCCGCCGTATCTCTGCTACCTCCAACTCTATGATGCGCTTATCCGAGGTGATACCTCAGAGCCCATCATGGCAGCTCTGCTGATCGCCGGAACCGGCACGGCCTTTGCAGTACTCCTGCTCTTTTTAGGGTTCTCCAAAGGTCGGAGCAAAGCCAGCCTTTCAACAGTTCACGGGTCAGCACGGTGGGCCGACAAGAAAGACCTCATCGAGGCCGGCCTGCTTCCGCACCCAGGTACGGTCCCAACAGAGGTCAGCGTCTACACGGGAGGATGGTACGACCCTAAGACAAACCGCCTGATGTATCTGATACACGGCGGCCCGGAACACATCCTGGCCTTCGCCCCGACACGCTCTGGCAAAGGCGTTGGTCTGGTCATCCCTTCACTCTTGCGCTGGGCGGATTCCGTCCTGGTCTACGACATCAAGGGAGAAAATTTCCAGCTCACGTCCGGCTGGCGAAAAGAGGAGTTAGGCAGCATCGTCATCAAGTTGGACCCGACCGATCCGGATGCCTTCGAGAAGGGGACCTCCGGGACCTTCAATCCCCTTGAGGAGCTGACTTTGGACTATGGACACAGGGAGCCGCCCGAACCCGGAACCTGGCCACAGATGGAGCGCGTCAGTTCCGGTGAAACGGCCAGTATCCAAAACCTCGTCAGCATGATCGTAGACCCTGATGGGAAAGGACTTGAAGACCACTGGGCTAAAACAGCCCACAGCCTCATAGTAGGCTGCATCACTCATCTTCTGTACGTCGGTAAACGGGAAGGACGCACGCCATGCCTGGCAGACGTCGTGGCGGAACTCACTAAGCCTGGCATCCCCTGGCGGGCCAACATATCTCAATGGCAGCAGTTTCCTCATCTGGGCTTCACGGAGTTTGGAGCATCCGTTCACCCTGTGGTGAATAACGCAGCGCAGGAGATGCTGAACCGTGATGACCGAGAGGCCTCCAGCGTCCTGTCCACAACCGTAGCGTATCTGACGCTGTATCGCGACCCAGTGATTGCAAGGAATACCTCCAGGTCTTCATTTCACATCAAAGACCTGATGAACCATGAACGACCGATGAGCCTGTACCTCGTCGTCAAACCTGTGGATAAAGACAGGATTCGGCCTTTCGTCCGGCTGTTCATCACACAGGTCATCCGCCGTCTGGCAGACACAATGGAGTTCAAAGACGGCCAGCAGGTCAGGACATACAAGCACAGATTACTCTTGATGCTGGACGAGTTCCCTTCCCTGGGGCGGTTACAGATATTCGAGGAGGCGCTGGCCTTCATCGCTGGATACGGGCTCAAGGCATACCTCATCATCCAGGATATCGCACAGCTCCACAAGATATACGGCAAAGACGAGGCTATCACAGGCAACTGCCATGTCAAAGTTGCCTACGCCACCTCAAACCCGGATACGGCCCGGTACCTCTCCGAGTCCTCCGGGACGACTACGGTCATCAAGGAGGCGGAGAGCCTGTCACAAGACCGGGGCAACATCTTTGGAAGAAGAAACGTCAGCATGAGCCTTCAAGAGGTTCAACGGCCACTACTAACCGTAGACGAGTGCATGAGGTTGAAAGGCCCTGAGAAGGACGCGACGGGAAGAATCCTAACGCCCGGCGACATGCTCATCTTCATAGCGGGCTATGCGGCGGTGTACGGGCGTCAGATGCTCTATTTCCTGGACTCTGAATTCAATCGCCGCGTGAAGATTAACGCTCCACTGGTTTCAGATGCGACCATCCAAACACAGAAAGGAACCAAAGATGCCCTGAACGCTCTCCTGGAGAAATGGGAAGGAAGCGGCGACCCAGATGAACCCGCTATATGGGAGCTTGAGGAGCTGGCGGCTATTGGCGCTATCGACCTGGAAAACGTCAAAATCATTGGAACAGACATGGCGGAAACAGTATGACACAGAAAAAATGGATTGCTCTGCTTGTCGGCAGCATGGTTATGCTCGTCGTCGCCTATGGCCTTGGGTTCAGATGGAACTTTACACATTCTGTGCCGACCGGCCTGTGGCGCTTAGAAGATGGCGCAATTCAACGCGGGGATTATGTGCAGGTTTCACCAAACGACCTACCATGGTATCGTTTTGGTGTGGAACGCGAATACTATCGTGACGAAGCCCCACTGTTAAAGAAAGTTGTCGCCCTTGAAGGCGATGTTGTCAGCCTCGATGCTTCCCAACATAGCGTAACTGTCGATGGCATCCATGTATCTCTCTCCGAATGGCGTTCACGCGATATCGCTGGGCGCGTCATGCCGTCGCCATCATTCCCCATCCGGTTGAAGCCAGGCGAGGCGTGGCTGGCTTCGGAGAATGAACGCGGTTACGATTCACGATACTTTGGACCAGTCCCCACGAGGCTTTTACGCCGTGCAAGGCTGATCTTTAAATTGTGATAAAATTAGCTGAGAGAAGCACTTTAGGAGGGGAGGAAGCAAATATGGGATTCAAACCCGCATACAAGTCCACGATGTCCGATGAACGGAGAAAGGAACTTAGGAGTGAAGCAATTGCAGCCATGAAGGCTGGAAATATGGATTTGGCAAGGAAGATTGCGATGAAAGTCCCTTTGTCTTTGCCAATGGCGAATGTTTTGAAGCAGGATTGGGGAATCAAAAGGATGCTGGAAGTGGGGTGCAATTTGGACGATGCGGTAGCGATTTACGGCAAGGAGTGGCTGAATGACTGAGCGCTTTGCAGGAAAAGAAGCTCTATTTCTTGAAAACACCATATTTTTTGAGCTTGTCGCTTCAGGTGAGGGTCGAGAAGAATTCAAAGATGCCTTAAAGACATTGACCGAACAGCTCAGGGAAAGCGGCTCAATTCAGGATGCCTTTTACTCCATCAACCTTGAGCGGCAGTGCATTGCTGTAGAGCAATTCCTGAGACCGGACAAGCTCAATGAGCTCAATCAGCAGCTCTTGAAGAGCAGCGCGGCGGAGCAGGGAGTGCGCTTTGTCATGGACGCTAGGGCGTACAAAGCGCAGATAGACAAAGTCTTCATCCATGGAATAACGGAGCTTCCCAGTGGTGAGCCCTATGAAGTTTTCGTATCAGCCCAGAAGCGTCATCTTGAGGCCTCCAAGAAGAACTTCAGGACGTCGGAAGAGGTGGACTTTTTTAACGCCAGAGTGTCCAACCTAAACGCAGGTTTGAAAAATTTTAAGGAACTCCAGGAAAAGGCCGTGTTCCCCGAACGAGCCGCCGCCAAGGCGGAAGCCCGAAAGCTGGTTGGAGAAGATGGTCAGGTCTTCCGTCCCAACCCAAAAGGCGACCACTGCTACAGGGGAGAGATTCTGAAAGTCACAGACACACACGCCATCCAGAGGTTCTCCGTCAATGCCGTCTACATTCATAATCTAAGAGATTTTCCAAGCAACAAGACCCCCTCCGTTGGCGACGTCCTCGCAATACGATACAGCAACGCCAGGATAGAGTTCGTTGAGCCCATCCCGGACAAGACGCAGGCGAAGGTCAGGCAGCAGGCTCTGGGAAGGTGACGCCTTGCTGCTGGCGTCGCAAAGGGACAAAATTTTAACCTCCGCCGCTTTCCTGATCGGCTTCCTTACCCCGCTCCTGCCTGTGCAATATGCCGCCCTTTGGGGCCTCGTGCCCCTGCTTGCCCTTGAGGCAGACAGCCGTCAAAGTTCTTTTCTTGTGTCATTCGTCTTCTATCTCGCTTTGTCGCGCGGTATCGTTCCCGGTTCCTGCGTTTTCTTTCGCGACGGAAGCCTCATTCGAGCACTTTGCCTCTGGTGCTCAAGTGCCTTCGGACTTGCTCTGCCCTACGCACTTCTATCCCCTGTTCGCTCGTCCTCCAAAACGCCCCAGGCTATGCGGCTCGTCCTTGCCATCCTGGCTTCAGCCCTCCCTCCCCTGGGCCTGATCGGCTGGGGAAGTCCGTTGGTCGCTGCCGGATTGTTCTTCCCTTCAACAGGTTGGATTGGACTGGCCCTTCTCCTTCTCCTCTACGGTCTTGCGGCAACATGGCGATATGTTCGCCTTGTTCTGTTTGTCACTGCTCTGGCTCTGACACCCATCTTACCAATCATGGAAGCTATTCCCTCGGCTAACTGGACGGGGATTGACACGGCCTTTGGCCGACTCGCAAGTGGAAGTGCAGATTTTGAAGAGCAGTATCAGCGTGAGCGTGAGGTCTTCGCAGATCTCTTGCGGAAGAAGCGAAATGGAGAGTTGAGTGCTGATATCCTTCTGTTGCCTGAAACGCTGGTTGGACGCATGAACCCAACGACGCACAAACGTTGGAGAGATTTCCTTCACCACCTAGACGACAAAAAAGTCTTCATCGCCGGTGCGGAGATTCCGAAGGGCTGGAAGTACGACAACGTGATGGTCGCTTTCAATGACCCTACCGCACACAGTGGGGAGGTTATCAAGGAGCAGACGGCAATCCAGCGTTGTCCCGTGCCGTTCTCCATGTACCGCCCGCTCAATCCATGGGGCGCAAACGCCGATATCTTCTCACGAGGCGAAAGCTCCATGATGTACTTCGCAGGAGAAAAAGCAGGGTTTCTGATCTGCTACGAGCAGTTTCTGGCGTGGCCAATGCTCTCGATGATGAGCCTCAAGCCCGATCTGCTGGCGGCCCCGGCAAACTTCTGGTGGTGCCGGGATACTACATTGCCAGCAGTCCGCGAGCGAACCCTGAAGCTCTTGTGCGCCCTCTTTGGCGTACCGTTGATATCAGCAGTTAACATCTAAACGAGATGCAAAAGGGGGGCGCAGAGCCCCCCTTAGCGTCGGCTAACGAACTTTCATGTAAACTTTACCGCCGCCATCGTAGAGATTTCCGGTCGTGTCCTTGTAAAGACCATTCCTCTCGGCCCGCTTCACAAGTTCCTTACCAACCTCAGAGGCTTGCTCTTTGAAGCCGCCCTCAAGATTATAGCCAATCCAACAATCACTGGTATTGCCTTGAAAAATCCAGTTGCCTTCAAGGTATTTTTCGACATTATCCACGCTCTTTTCCAGCGCTTCCCTGATGTGCTCCGGCGTATCCAACGTTTTTGCCAGATCCACTTCTTGTTCTATGTGCTCCACGCAGAATATCAAAAGCGCAGCCTTCAAACTTTTCATATCGTCCACCAGAGTTTTCGCTGCAATAAACTCTTGGGAAGCGTCCACGGGGATCCCCGTCATCATAGCCTGTATCTTGGCTTCTTCCTCAGCCTTCTGTGCTTCAATCTTCTGCCCCTCGTCGGCCACTATGAAATCACGCCCAAAGACACCAAGCGCCAACCCCACCGCAACACCGAGCACACAAAACAAAACGATACGATTCTTGGACATTTCAGTTACCTCTCTTTCTTTCGGATCGCTGGCTTGCCGTCCACGTCGTCAAAGAAGTTTCGGCACGTCGAACACTTCCAGAACGGGCCGTTCTTGCCGTTGAACTTCTCCGCCTTGCCCTTGCATCCACGTACAGGACAGGGAGCCTTGGGGCGCTCTTCACGCACGACAGGCTTCCCATCCACGTCCTTAAACGTCACGCCAGGAGAACAGAAGCACCGCCAGAACTTCCCGTAAGTGCCATTGAACTGTCGCGCCTTGCGACCGCAACCCAGGGGACAATCTGCCTCGATCACTTCGCCCGTGTAGAGCTTCTTGGGGACCGGTTGTCCATCCTTGTCCTGTGAGAAGGTGGCCTTGCAGACAGGACATGCCAGAAATGCGTTACCATCCTTCTTCGATACCCGCCGCAGGTAACCCGCACATCCCTCCGTGAGGCAGCGGGGCCGCCGCTTCGCTCCTGGCATTTCAGGAACTTCTAACGAACATTGTACCATCTGGCCGACCGCCTCAGAAACGTCGCGGACGAAATCATCGAGCTGAAGCTCTCCCTGATCGATCTGTGTCATCTTCCGTTCCCAGAGTGCCGTCAGGTCAGGCTCTACAAGGATAGAAGATCTACCGGATAGAAGAAGATCGATCAGCATCCTTCCTGGTGATGTGGAGATCAACTGTTTCTTCTTCTTCACCAGAAATTCACGCTCAAGGAGCAGCTTGATGATGCTCTCCTGTGTGGCTGGCGTCCCTATTCCATCCAGATCCTTCAGCTGTTTCTTAACCTCCGGGTCCTGCACAAAGCGATGAATGGAGTTCATTGCTTCAAGAAGCGTATCGTAACTGAACCGCTTCGGCGGCGTAGTCTTTCGTTCCTCCACCGTCGGGGTTGTCTTGCCGTCCTCGCCAACCACGACAGTGGGTACGCTTTGCAGATGCGTGTCCACGTCCTCCTCGCCTTGGCATTCAGCTTGTTCTACTTTTTTCCAGCCCTGCACAAGCGTCTCATTTCCCACTGTCTTGAACTTCTCATGCGCGGCCTCAAACTCCACAATGGTTTCGCGGATTTCACAGTCCGGCATGAACTGAACGGCATAGCGGACACAGACCAGATCATAGATTTTGCGTTCAATGTCGTTCATAGCTCCCTCGATGGGGATTCTCCTGGTCGGGATGATCGCGTGATGTTCCGTGATCTTTGTATCGTCCCAGGCAGCGCTCTTCCTCGAACGATCGATGTCCAACTCTGAGTCCGCGATGGCAGGACACGCCGAACTGATAGCATCGAGTACAGCCCCCGCGTCGGAGTGATGCCCTTCTGGAATGTAGCAACAATCCGTGCGCGGGTACGTGAGATATCCCTGTTCATAGAGCTTTTGAAGATGTTTCAGCGCATCCGTTATATCATAGCGCTTGCTGGCTTCGGCCTGAAGTTTGGGGAGATTGTACGGCAGCGGCGGGGCCTCGTGGCGGATTTTCTTGTCCGCCCTGGTAATTGTTCCTGTCGCACCCTCCAGATCGCGCTCCAGCGTTTCGCATACGTCGCGATCAACGAGGCGCCTCTCCTCATCCAGGCCGGGCGCTTCCTCTGACGGTTGCCAACGGCCCGTTACCTGGCGATCACCCGTCTTAAGTTTCAGTGTTGCTGAAAGCACGAAGAACGGCTTAGGCACGAAATTTTCGATCTCGCGATCTCGGCGGACAACGAGGCCGAGCGTCGGCGTCTGGACGCGGCCAACGCTGTAGACGCCATCATATCCTGCATCGGCGAGACAAAGGGAGCAGTACCGACTCAGGTTCATTCCCGTAAGCCAGTCGGCGTAACTTCGCGCCTGGCCAGCGTGGTATTCGCCCTTGTAGGTTGCATTGTCTTTCATCTCCTTCAAAGCCTTGCGAATCGCATCCGGATTCATGTCGTTCAGGCGCAACCGCTTCGTTGGCCCGTTCCATCCGCAATAGTCCAGAAGCTCGTCTATCAGGAGTTGGCCTTCCCTGTCCGCATCTCCAGCATGGACGACCTCGGAAGCGTCCTTCAAGAGCTTCCTAATACCATGCAGCAGTCCCTTCGTCCGCTCGATCTCCCTGAGTTTCCATGCCTTCGGGATGATAGGCAAGTCCTCGATTTTCCAGCGCTTATAGCGCTCGTCGTAATCCTCCGGTTCACAAAGTTCCAGGAGGTGCCCTGCCGCCCAGGCCACAACATCATTGCCGCAACGGATGAAGTTCTCCGAACGTGTCTTGATGCCTGGCAACACATCTGCCAGAGCACGGCCCACAGACGCTTTCTCGGCGATGTATAAGATCATTGAATTACCTCTCTAAATTCGTTAGATCTGATCTTTTAATGGTGTATAATAGGGACGTAATGAGAAGTCCGTCCGGGAGAGCACGGACGGTACGAAACTGGGCTGCCGAAGCGGGGCTCTTACCCCCACCTCGGACTTACGCCCTTCTGGTGAAGGTTATCACGCTTTGAGACTGCGGATGAAGTCCGCGATGGCTGCTATAAGCTTTGCGAGGGCTTGTAGCAGCTTTGTTGTTCTCTCCACGTTATCACCCCCTCCCTGCAAAATCCTCAGGTTGGAGGGATACCCCTACAGCCTCACCCGATGCTCCGGGTGGCTCTCCGTCCCCTATTCTACACCATCTTCCAAATGCTTAGAATCCAGTTACTGTCGTCGTTGGCTCTATCCAAGGTTCAGGAAAAACAACGTCCTGCTGGACCATCACGTTGAAACGGGAACCTGGTTTGACGACTATTGTCGGCTGTATTTCCAAAGCCTTCTCAGCCAACTTTGCCCCGATGTTTGCGATCGTTGTTCCAGTCGTTTCGACCAGTACGTCTTTCGCGCTCTTCTTCTGGTTGTTATTTCCTGTGTCATCTTTGTTGTCGGAGGCAATATCGACAGCAGCGGTAAAAAACGACGTGAAAAGCCCAGCCATCAGAAGTTGTGAGTAGTGATGATCTACCTTCCCTTTGATGCCGCTGTATCCCGCCATATCCGCTCCTGGGGACCCTGCAATGTTCAAGCTGCTGCCATCTGGATAGATGATTCGATTCCAGACGATACCTACTCTCTTCTGACCGTGTGTGATTTGGGAATCGTAGACTCCAAGCAGCCGTGCCCCCTGGGGAATCAGCAGATAGGCCCCGGTAGAGCTGTCATAGACGTTCTCAGACACCTGCCCAATCACCATTCCCGGAAGATCGGAGTTCACCCCAGTAAGCAGGAGCCCTGGAATTACCGTTCCAGCCTTCAACTCCATATCCATGAGCTGCGGTGTTCTAACGTGTTCCGAATAGCCCTGTGGCGTCCGCCCCTCACCCTGTTGGGTCAGAAACTCCAGCTTCCGCTGCTGTGGTGTCTTCTGTGCTTCCAGTACAGCAAGCGCTGCCTCTCCGTCGTAAGGGGCCCTGCCGCCATACATCGGCGGCGTTCTTTGTGGGACAGTGACATTACTATCGCCCTTATCGCTCTCTTGCTGCATGTCCTTAAAGCCATCGACGGCAGATTTCGCGCTTAAGGAGTTCTTGCGGAAGTCGCGATACTCCCGACCACTCTCTTTCTGTGCGTCTGTTAGCTTTCGAGCCTGTTTTTTCGGTGGTGGCGCGGGCTGAATAACGATCACCTTCGGCGTAGGCTCCACGACCTCCTGCCCCGCTTCCGGAACGGATGCTGGAAGTGTTGGCTGCCGCCGTGCGGCATCAAGGAGCTCGTTTTTAAGCTTAGATGCGTCCGTCATCATCCCCTTTTTTCTCTGCTGTTCTGCACTCTGGAGATTCTGCTCCGAGTTTTGAGCCATAATGACAAAGAGCATGACGGCAATGATGATGATCATCACGAACATCAGAATCTTCTGTCCCGAAGTCCGCTTCGTCTTCTTAAGCTCCGCATTATCGGCAAACAGCGGCGAACGCGGTGCATTTTGTTGTTGCTCCGCCATTTCAACGCTCCCTCGTAATCAAGACCTTTGACTTGCCGGCAATCATTACGGCTTTCCTGCTCATCAGGCGATCTATGATATAGAGCTCGCCTTTAACACGATAGTTCACCAGCTTTTGCTGCTTGCCCTCGTAGAACAGCACGACCGGAGCCTCCAGCGCTCTGTACTTTTTAGGCATCTGGATATAGGTCTTTGTGCCGTCGTCAAAGACCCGGACGGGCTTCCAGTCCACCTTGCCGGACACCTTGTACCCGAAGAACAGATTCTCAGCAGACATCGCGTAACTGGCTTCAAGCATCGTTTCCTTCTTTTGCGCTGCCCGATTGGCCGCAATGAATGCCCCCCACTCACTCGCCACATCCTGTGGGTAACTGAAGCATATCGAAGGAATGTAGTCTGAGTTCGAGGAAATGAGGTCCAGATTATAAGTGCGCCGGTCGGTCATCACTAGGAGATTGGTGCTGATGTCCGGCATCAAAGGCTTGATCACAACATGGATTACCTCCGCGCCGTCCGCCCCACTCTTTGCCGGGGATATCTGCCAGCGCACCGTATCTCCAGCGTGAACAGCGTTCACCTTCTCTCCGACCTGAAGGGCGATGTCCGTGACGCGATTCGGGCGGCAAACAATGCGAGGAATGACACTGCCATAGGCAAATGTTACTGCACCGTTCTGCCCGTGCATAGGCTGTATCACGTTGCTTGCTTTTGCAAACTCCTGCACCAATTCCAAAGCGCGCTCGTCGACCTGCCGGAGTGTCAGATCTTCCTGAACATCCAGCCAGTGCTGAGCCCTTTGAATCTCACGAATCTCCTCAGGCGTCAATTCTTCCTCATCGTCCAAAAGCTGTTGCTCGACAGGTATCTGTACTTCACCGGAGGCTGTCACCCACTTCACGCTTGAGACATCCATAGATGCAGGCAGAATATCCGGATACTCCTTAACCAGTTCTTGGAAACGCTCGTCAATATTGAATTGCTTCTCTTCCTTTTCCAATGCTGCCTGGGCTGACTGCGGTCGTGGCCGTGGCCGTGGCTTGGGGATCACCGTGGAAGCAAAAACAGCATCTGAACAAAGAAGGACTGCCAACACAAAGACAGTCATAAAGAACCTTCTCAAAGAAAAAACCTCCTCAACCCTCTCAATTAGCGAGCTTTTCAGTAATATGGAAGTCAGATATAAAGACTCCCAGCGGGTTGCGCATGATATCTTTGATCTCTGTCGGTGGATTCATTTCAATAACGAACATGCCCTTGAAGAAACGCTCTCCGACGTACTTCTCATGCTCATACACCTTCTCCGACCATTCCGCTTGCCACGTCATGTTGCTCTCCGGCGTGGCGCGCAGCACAGACTGAAGTGTCACGTCCACAACGAAGTCCTTCTTCGTCAACGGATTGTTGTCGAGATAGTACTCATCGAGCTTCATTTGTGCTTGGGAGTTCTGCGCAATGCTGTCGTAGGTTTTCGTTAGCATCGCAAGTAGAGCTGTCTGGTCCGCGTAGATACTCCGCATGTTCGTGATGAAATCTGCGATTCGCGCCATGATGATGCGATCATCCGTCACTGCAGCAGGCTCGACTGGCGCAACAGCCATCTGGTATCCGTGTTGATCTACCTGAACGATGAACGGGACAACCTTCACTGTCTGTGCCATCCACAGCACTGTAGCGATCGACACAGCCAACAGGAGCAACATCAGGAATGCCACACGCCGCCAGGAAGCCGCGTTTTTTGCCAATCGCTCATAACGGTCGTTGTATTCCTTCTTTCCAATGGCGTAGGGATTTGCCGAGTCATACGCCTCGTGCAGATCAATCGCCTTTTCAACCTTTTCATTAGGCATGATTTAGACATCATCTCCAACGCCAAGTCGTTTACTCAATTCCTCTGCTGTAGGGGCCTTCAAAGCCTCTCCAGAGAGATTAGAAACATGCGTTTCATCATTCTTGCCCTTACTGCCCCTGCCTCCACCTTGCTGTGCCTGGGTTGCTGCACTGGCGTTCTCCATCTTTGACGCATTTTGAGCATTTTCAGACACTACGCTTGTTGCATCCGGTGCAGACATGGAACTCTGCTGCCTTACTTCGTCAATAGTTTTTAACTCTCTATGCTTGCTCCATACACCGGAAACTTGTCCCTTTACCGCTCCTGACATGTCCGCCTGTGGGCCACGAGTTCGTAGAATCCCGTGATCTGCCAAGTTATTTCTTACACCACGAAAGACGTTTTGGACTGTAGTGCCAACACCCAAAACAGATTGCCCCAAGAACCCCCCTGCTCCAGACATTGCTGAACGACTGATGCCTCTTCCGCTTTGCCTTGACATGTGATAGGCATTAGCCGCTGCGCCCGTAGCTGCGGCAGTTCCGGCTACCGTACCGCCAACAACCCGACCTGCACCCATAGCAAACCCACCGCCAAGAGCAGCTGCGCCACCCCAGCCAGAACGAATCATTGCACTACCATGCCCAATCGCCATGGAGACTCCGGCAATGAGCGTGTCTGCAATCTGGGGGATAATTTTTACAATCGCAAGAAAAAATAGGGATTGTCCTATCAAAAGGAAACACATCCGATTAATTGATTCAGACGTAATTTCGGCATCACCTACATGAATGGTTATGTTCATTGAAATGACGCCAACTTGGACAATGATTGTACATAAGAAAAGTTTGAATCCAATATGAACTAAAGTTTTTATGTAGGAAAGAGCATAGTTCCTCGTGTACTCAGATCCCCCAAATCCTAAGAGAATCACGCCCAGCGAGGCTACTACATAGTTTTCCAACATAACAATAGCCCAATATCCCGTTGCTGTCGTAATTGCAAAAATCATGATAACACAAGCAACCAGTGCTGTTATAAATAAGGCAAAACCTGATAATGCACTTGTAGATTGCGCGACATACCCCATCAACCTTCTTGCGGCTTCCTCCATCATATAAAGAAGTTCAGAAATCTTTAACCCAGATGAAGCTAGCTGTTCAAAGGATTGAACAATACTCGCTAAAATTGTCCTATCCGCCAGGAACCAATAGAAGAATCCCCCCATCATGACCTGGCGTACTATCGTCGCAACAACTGCCGCGAAACTCAACGACTCTTGGAGGCAAAGCTGTATTACAGCCCAAACAAACTGGCACAGGAAGAGTCCAGCGAACAAACCTTTCGCCGCAGTATAAATTTTATCTTCAAAGCTCTTAAACTTCTCGTGAAAATCCTTAATCAAAGTATCTGCTGCGGCACCTGTATCTGTAGGGGCAGCACAAGCTGGAATAGTGGAAAAAATAGCCCCAAAGATAAGGCATAATAGCAAAAAAGCTAAAAGCCGTCGTTGTTTTTTCACGACACACACCTCTCACTAGAACGAAAAAGAAAAATCCTCAGCCTGAGATGCTTCCGGCCCAGGCGTCCACTTTTCCAAGTCCTGACGCATTCTCTCCTGTGCCGCATCTTCAATCGTTCTCTTCCGCTCTGCGTAATCAAGATAGGTCTTCGTCTGTTCAGCCAACAAAGTGCGGACCTTAATCAGTTCTCCTCCCATGAACCCCAGCAGCTCGTTGCTAGCCTGCATGATTGCATTCCGCCCGGACGCTGAACTGGCGTTATTCGCAAGGTCCTCCAGGAGTTTTGAACTGTCGTTGATGTCCTCAGCCGAAATCTTCAGGCTTTCAAGGGTTTTCTTCGCTTGTTTCTCCATACCCTTGGAAAGCTCATAGTATTCCTCCGAGTAATTCTTCAACCATTCCGAATCGGCTCCAGCCAAGCCTTCTTGTAATGAAGAGTAGAAAAGATTGTAAAACTCCTCATCAAGATTGGATAACCTTCCAAGTACTCCCTGTATCTGGTTGTATGCGCCCATGACTTTATTAACCGTGCCCATGACTGAACCTATCAACCGCTTAGGCAGAGCAAGCGTGTTTGTAATCATGTCCTGAATCATCTGTATCTGATTGTTGATCTGTTCCGCTAACTGCGACACTTGGGTGATAAGTTCTGCATGGTTCATCAGCTGTGTACTCTCCAGTGCTCCACCTGACATACCGCCACCAGCAATGACGCCTCCCACTAAGAGGCCCGTGATGACAGAAAACGCCAAGACAAAAAGAATACCTCGCTTCATGATCCTCCCTCCTCCTTCGTTACTTTAGAACTTTATCGTGAATTTGCCTCCAAGTTTGCGACCAGTCATCATGCCCACGTTCTCGGAGCCACATCTCCGGCCACAGTTCTCCCGCCTCATCTTTGAGTTGTCGGATCCGTACCAGGTCCTCTTTCCCGCTTGCGCCCGTGAAGGACAGAGCTACAGGACCTAGCGCCAAGGAGAATAGACGATGCGCGTTCATTGTCTCGCACGCGTAGTAGTATTCACGCTTCTTTTCTGCGTGGGCGATAATGTCAACCTGTTGCTCGTTCAGCGCAAGATGTTGGATGTAGAGTTCCTTCATGCTGTCGCTAAGGGCGTTCGGGTTAGGCAAAAGGATGCGTGTTTCGCAACTGTCCAAGACAGCATCCATGATCGTTGAGTTCACTATATCGTTAAGGCTTTGCGTAGCCAAAATAACAGCACAGTTGTTCTTGCGGAGCACCTTGAGCCATTCTTTGATCTTTCCTGCAAAGATAGGGTTACTCAGAGCCAGCCACGCCTCGTCGATGACAATCAGCGATGGCCTACCACTTTGAGCACTCTCATAAGCGCTCAGTATGCGCTTCTCGATCTGCTTAAAGATATAGACGAAGACAGGAACGACGATCTTCGCATCCATGTTGAAGAGATGTTCCAACTCAAAGACCGTGGTTTTGGCATAGCGGATGTCGTTGCTTTTGCCGTCCAACATCTCTCCCGTGTTCCCAAGGCCATAGTAGCTGAAAATCTGCCGCAACTCTTCATCCTGAAGCGTGGCCAAAAAGTCTGTGATCGTCCGGCGCTCTGCCGGGTTATCCGCAGAGGCCGTTGAGGCAGCCAGAACCTTGATCGCATCGCTGATAGCTATCCGACGCGCGGGAGTTACCTCCCCACCTTGAAGGGCCAGCATGGACTCCAACCACTCGGCGGCGACACCCTGGTCGTTTACCGTGTCAATCTCTGCGAGCGGACACAGGGACAGAGTACTACCTTCTGCGCCAAGATCGTAATGAACGCTGTCGTGGAGCGCTGCACAGAGAGGGTACATCGAATATCCCTTGTCAAAGCAAAAGATTTGCGCGTTCTTATAGCGCTCAAACTGTGACACGATGAGTGCCAGAAGTGTCGATTTCCCTGAGCCAGACGGCCCCAGGACGAGGGTGTGTCCCAAGTCAGAAACGTGAATGTTCAACCGGAACGGGGTACTCCCGACACTCGTAGCCTGAATAAGGGCAGGTGGGGCTTCATGGAGCCCCTCATGCAGATAGTGTTTTGCTATCTCCGGCGATGGGTTGAACTGCTCCCCTGCCCATTCTGTGGTCAGCGGAACGATGTCCGTCAGGTTCATCGTGTTGATGTAGGGCTTCCGGACGTTTTCGTACCCGTGTCCTGGGAGGCTTCCCAGAAACGCCTCCATTGCGTTGATGACCTCGATGCGGGCAGAGAACCCATTACGCTCAAATACCTTCACGACATCGTGTGCAATATGTTCAGCTTCTTCCTTTGTCCCAGCTCGCGCAACAACGACACTGGTATGCTGGCCATAAGCTACCCAGCCAGCTGTTAGTTCCTCAGTCGCGTTGTCAATGTCGCCCACCATATGCACTGCATCCTGATTGATTGGGGCACGATCATTCTGCATGATCTGCGCAACAAAACTGCGCACCTTCTGGACCCACTTCTTGCGCTGAGAGTCCAACATCGCTTGCGCACGGCGGAAGTTGCTGAAGATGCAACGATTGCTCCAACGAATTTCATGTGGCAGGAGTGCGAGCTGCTGCAACATGCCCGGATACGTTTCCAATGGATAGCCAAGGATTGAAACAAGGCAGATGTACTGATTCTCCATCTGGAGCGGTGTACTCAAGAGCATATTGCGTCCTAAGAGGATATCCAAGAAGTTCGTATTAGAGGGCGTGAGATAGATGGGATGCCAGTGCCCATTCACGATGTAGTTCAGGAGCATCAGGAGTTCATCGTTGCCGCAGAGAGTATAGTGACCATCCAAAACTTCAGGAACCATCGTTAAACGCTGCATGTGTGTTTCCTGACCGAGAACATCGATTACGTCCGTCACGATGTTTTCCATGTGCTCAACAACTTGGTCGTCACTCGACAGCGCGTGCCCTGTTTCGCCGTCCGAAACAAAATCTACCACTTTTCTGTAAACGCCACTCTTTTCGATAGCAGGCGGTAGATAGGTAAAGAACACAAAGTTCATCGTTTCGAAATGGGCGCCCTCCATCTTGTGCTGGGCCTCTCGTTCCAAGTCAATGAGCATATTCGTCGGCTCTGTGAAGTGGTTTGTGGGGTAGGCGTCAGCCGGCTTTCGGATCATCTCAAAATGCACCATCCAGCCGTTTCCAAGCCTTCGGAGTGCGTTATTCGTCATAGCAGCCAAGTGCTCAATCTCCACCTTAGTGGCACTTTCGAAGTCAGGCCCCTTGTACCTGTAACCCATAAGGAATGACCCATTTTTCAGTGCCACCACGCCGGGTGCCGCCATGTGAGAATATACCAGATAGTCAGAAAACCCCCGTTCCCCCTTCATCCCAACCCCTCCACTAATCTAATCCCATCGCTTGTGCTGAACAGCCCTCAAACTTCCCAGTTTCCCAGAAGCGGGAAGAAAAACCTGCAGATATCGAATCGTTCTCAAGACAATCCATTTGAAATGAGCATCGTAGATCGCAAGTTTAGCTAGTATTGGGATTCCCACCAACCAGAGAACAATCGCCAAGATCACATTACGCCAATACATGTTCATGATGCCAGACATAGCCAAAAGCCCACAGAATAGCCCCAACACAAAAAACAACTCCCTGTCACACCCCGCCAAAAGTTGGTGCCGCGTCAGGCTACGATGAACAGGGACTTTGCGAAGGTCCTGAATCATCAGATCAAAGCTCCAGTGACACCAAGCATATTGATCAGATTTGCAGCACCTCCAAGAGTTCCGGCTGCCAGACACGCAAAAGCAACCCACCGCGCCCAGCCAGCCAGATCGCCTCCGAACATCAGGACGCCCACACCAACAACCACCATGATCAGGGAAAGAGCTTTGGCCACAGGCCCAGTGAGGGAGGCTGCAAGACCAGTCAACGCTTTCTCCCAGGGAAGAGCACCAAGCGACGCTCCTGTTCCTGTTGCCTCAACGATATTCACGCAATAGAACAAAACTGTCGTAACAAACAGAAAGCCCAATACAAAAAACAGAACCCGCCGTTTTTCCTGTGTCATAACCATCTTCAATGACCTCCTCATGTTTGAACGTTCCTACACACATAGTCGCCATCCGAAACGCCATCAACTTCCATGATCTCTGCCACGATTGGGCCAATCTGTGCCATACGTTTCAAGAAGACAACCACATCTAGCGCCTCTCCGATGAGCTCTTTCATCGGGGTCTTAGACACCTCGGAGATCAACTGCTCCATACGAATCAACGAACTTCTAGCGCTGTTTGCATGGATAGTGCATATCCCTCCGGGATGTCCTGTGTTCCAGCTCTTCAACAGATCAAGTGCCTCTCCGCCTCTAACCTCCCCTACTATGATTCTGTCCGGCCTCAACCTCAATGAGGCTCGAACAAGCTTCTGCATTGTGGTGTTGCTCTTTGTGTCCGTTCGCATTTGAAATACATTAGGCATATTGCATTGAAGTTCAACTGTATCTTCGAGAATTAGCACCCTATCATCTTCTCGATACCTCACGAGGGCATCCAGAATAGCGTTTACAAAAGTAGTCTTCCCGGAGCCTGTACCTCCGGAAATCAAGATGTTTTTTCGTGTTTCAATGGCGTCCTGTAAGAAGCTCCAACCTTTTTGCGATATACGCCCTTCCTCGATGTAACGCTCGATGGGAAACACTGCAGAAGAGTGTTTCCGGATAGACATCGAGGCAGACCGTACGATCGGTGGGATGACCCCCTCCACCCGCGAGCCATCTAAAGGCAACTCCCCCTCCAAAATAGGAGAAGCCTTGTTTAGCTCTGTCCTGAGCATTGCCGCAACAGTACCTAATGCTGCCAAAAGACGCTCAGGCAATATCTTCTGCCCTGTATTCTCCATTCCGATGCTGAGGCGATCGAGCCAGATACACCCGTCCGGGTTTACCATGATCTCTATAACCTCTTTATCATCCAGTGCATTGCAAATAACGCTACCAAGCTCATGGCGGAGTTTATCCATGTTGCGTCGGAGCGTTTCCTCTGCAGCAAACTGTTGCGCGTCATGTGGCAGCAAACGATCATCCCCTTGCCAAGCTCACAGAAAATATTCTATTACACTTTTTATTCAATTTTGAATTTTTTGGTATAATTTTCTTTTTTTACGAAGAGATTTCTTTCCTAAAGAAAAACGTTCCTAAAAACGAGTTCCTGTGATAGAATGAAAGTAAAGAAGCTTCGTATTCAAAAAGTAATCTTTTTAGAACGGTAAGCGCTCCTACTAAATCAGTCTAGGAGCCTGTTTCTTTTGTATCATGCCGTGTCACGAGGATTCAAAGCCAAGCCTTAACTCTCGTTACGACAGGGCGACGGGAAAGCCCACGACTTTAGTCATGGGCTTTCCCGTCGCCCTGTCGTAACGCCCTTGCGGACATCATCAGAGGTAGAATTAGATATCTTAGGTCACCTCTTTTAGAGAGTATCTATTATATACTATCTTTAAGATACTTATTTTAAGATGCTTACCGAAACACAGTGTTCTTTAGGTTTAGATACATATCTTATGTACCCATACTTTTCCAAGTAAGGGATTATACGCAATACAGCGGACCTGTTCATACCAATACTGTCTAATACACGCTGGAGAATGATATCTCCTTCCGATTCTTCTCCCAGTGCAACCTTTAAGCCATTAAAAACTCTTCGATGCTCTGCTGGCATAATCCCTTCCGCATAGGCTCGATCACTTCGTGAGCCACGTGGTGCGCCTTTAGGTTTAGGTTTGAAGTCTGAAACGGATACTTGTGAACCTGTTTCAGCATCATAGTTATTTAATACTATCTTCGAGATAGTATCTTTATTGTCTCTATGCTCCTGAAGTCTACGTTCCATCAAAGCCTCGGCGTTATTTTTCCCAAAACCTGGCATGTTAATCCCTCCCTATGCCATCTTCCAAGTTGTTTCCAAATCATCTGCCAAAAGGCGTTTCCATGCAGTCCAAACCTTCGAATAAAATGTTAAAAAAGGTTGCCGCTGTCTTGCGTCCATACCGCTCCACCACGGACGCCCTTCAATAATGTTGTTGATGATATGCTCATTGCGCGGCCATCGTCCTGCTATAGGATACTGTTTATTAGATAGTATCTGTTCAATATCCTTTACAGTACGAGTTGTTCCAAAACTGTTCTTGATTACTGCTACTTGTGCCGGGTATTTCCCCTGGGCCACGGCAAAATCGTAAACAACCGGTAAATTGGAAATACTAAAGAGGTCGCCTAACGTCGGTACAAGTACAATATCAGCAAACGAAATCGCTTCCTCTGTAACCTGATCTAGTGCAACAGGGCAGTCTATAACAAAAAGATCAAAGTCCAAGTCCGCATCTCCCTTATCTAAGCGGTCTTTGATCTCAGGTTTTATTTTGAAGTTATATTTGTCCCTTACCAAATCCATTGCATCAAAGAAGTTTTTTTGATCGTCCACATCAACACACAACACGCGCATCCCACGTTCTGCAGCAGTTTGAGCCATGATGATCGAAGCTGTAGTCTTGCCAACTCCGCCCTTCCTGTTGATGCAGCATACCGCTAGTTTTTCCATGTTTTTCACCGCCATTTCAAAAGATAATGTTTAATATGTAATGTTTACTAGATACTATCTATAAACATCATAATTAAAAGATAGTATCTGTTTAATACTGATTATTATAACCTGCTTGTTAAACATTGTCAACGTGGCTTAAGTCATCGGGAGATATGCCGGCCTCCCGCAGAATATCTTTTATCCCCAACTGTTTAGGACGCCCTGGTTGACCGGGTGTATAGCTCTGGATGGAGCTTTCTGGGATTGTCCAGGTTTTTCCGATTTTTTGGGCACCTGGGAAGCGCCCGCCTGTACAAAGTACTGCGACACGGCGGCTAGAAATCCCCAGTACCTTCGCTGCTTCCGTGGTCGAATACAGTTTTTCCATATCCTTGCGCCTCTCTCCTTTATAGATACTATCTATTAAACGCTGTTTATAAGACCTTATTAAGAACAGACGTAATAAAGGATATTTATTGTGTAGTATCTATATAATACTATCTATTAAATGCCTATAGCAGATTATCTACTCACAGATTTAAATTTAAGTACTGGAAGTTAAGAGCAACGCTTTTGAAGATAAATGCGTAGAGGGGTCTAGGAGCTCCATAGAAAGCATTAGCTATATTGAGGTATGGCTAGTGTATTTTCAGGTTGTTCTGAGGCGTCTGTAGTCCCTTAGAGATGAAGTAATGAGATAGGCTGAGCTTTGATATTGTGATCAAGTGATCTCTGAGCGATCAAAAGCCTGTTGTTTCTGACCGCGTGCCGCCGTAGGCGGTCGCGGACGGGCGCACCCCCTGGGGGGTGCTGGCCCGCGCCGAAGGCGGGGGGGAGTTTGAGGAACTTTTAGGTTTGGAAAAGTTGTCCACAGGTGACTTGTCCTTTTTATACCTCTTTTAAAGATCCTTTTAAATACCTTTTAGGCGTTTTTGACTAATGTTATCAATGCTTGGAAATAGATAATTTATGGCATGTGGATAACTGAATAAAAGGATGCTTTGGGGCGAATAAAAGGATGCTTTGGGGCGAATAAAAGGA
>CAJPUA010000002.1 GCA_905373705.1 uncultured Schwartzia sp.
GGATATGGCGTGTTGCCGAAATTCGTCACCTCAGCCTCAGAAAAAGCCATTAAGGATAAGCTGATGTCTATGCCGTGGACGGGCGACAAGATGAAGCTATCTGAGCGCCTGCATTCTCTTAAGGTGCGGCAGAACGTTATCTTTGCCATTTCAAGTGCTATGAAACAGGCCAAGACGGTGGCGCAGATGGCCATGGATATATACGACGGATATAACAGCGGGCAAGGCGTGCTGGATCAGACGGTGCTGCGAAAAGACCTGAATAAGGTTTTACAGATGGCAAGGCAGGCCGTGCAGGGGGACGAGGCAATCCTTGGGGAACTGCGCAAGAAGGCGCTGAAGATACAGCAGTACACCAGCTCCATGAAGACGAAACCGCTACAAGCGGCTTACCATGAGTTCTTGGACGCCTGCACGGCGGATGTACTCAACGAAACGGCCATTGAGAGAGCAGCTTGGACGGCGATAGAGGAAACGACACGCTATCAGGCGGAACGTATCGCCCGTACGGAGGCGGCACGGGCGTGGTTCGATGGCTATGTTGCCGCCCGAGAAGAGGATGATGACGTCTGGGGCTATCGTTGGCGGCTGTCAAGCCGGCACTATCGCTGCCCTTTCGACCAATGCGATGTCTGCGCGAACATGAACGTTGGATATGGGAAGGGGATATACCCGAAGAATAAGGTGCCAAGTATTCCGCGCCATCCGCATTGTATGTGTATGCTGGAAGAGGTGTTTTCGTGGGAGCAGGACGGTGAGGAGATAAACTCGGAGGGGGCAAGGGAATACATTGATTCACTTGACGAGAGGCGAAAGGAAGCGCTTTTTGGTGAAGATGGCCGCAAGGCATACGAAGCAGGCGGTGACTGGCAGAAGCTTCTTCGAGGCTGGGATGGGTTTAGGAAGCCGAAGAGCCGATTGAGCTTAGACGATTTCAAGTTTGATTTGCAGCTTTTTGGCGGAAAAATTCCGGATACTCTTCTTGACGGAAGCCCATACAACCTCACGATTCGGCGGCAAGTTCAGAATCGACATATCTCCGGTACAAAAGAGTACGAGCAATACGTTGAAAAGCTGGAAGTTGCTGGTATGAAGCCGAGCATTCTTGCGCATGAGGTAGATCCGCAAAAGTTTGTGCGTCAATATCATAAAACTGGTGTTAGCGCACCAAGTAAGAGAGATGGGAGGCCAAGAGAGATTGTGGATGCTGGATTCATTGTTGGGCAATATTGGGATATAGAAGAACAAAAGTATCTTGACACCACATGGGCGAAAATTGTATACTCAAGAAAAGGGACGCATGTTTATCCCATCTATCCAGAAGGGATGTGAGCAAATGACTTCGTTGGAAAAAATACGGAAATTGAGAGAAATCCAGCAGCGGAAAAATTTGGCAAGGATTATCACGATTGAAGATGAAAGTTTGCTTTGTAAGCCAATCCGCTTCGCAGAAGATGAAGATGACTGGGCTTACGATGTCAAAGTGCTCAACGATCCCGCATTTGAGTATGTGGTTCTTGAGGGATTCTATATCAAGAGCATTGAGGAAGTGCCACGTCAGTCAGCGTGACTATTTCTACAAACGAATAAAAAGCATTTTGCAAAATACGCAAAGTGCTTTTTTTATGCCCATTTTTAGGAGGTGCGCGGATGCGGACAGAGAAAAACGTGGATGAACTTTGCCGAAAATGGCAAAAGATACTCCGTCTTGAGGACTGGGAGATTCATACGGAGCTATTTTCGGCGAGGGAGTTTGAAGAGTGCGATCGCCAAGGTGAAGTCGTCTATGACATTTCCACCGGACAGGCCATCATCCATCTGCTGGATGTGGACGCCCGGCTGGATACGCCGTTTCCTTACGACTTGGAAAAGGTGCTGGTGCATGAACTCCTGCATCTGCATTTTGCCATTTTTGAGCCGGAGCAAGAGGATAGGCTTCGTCATGACTTATGGGAACGAACCGTGGAGTGCATGGCCAGAACCATGCTTTTGCTCCATCGACAGGGGAACACAGAAACTTTAGGGAGGTGAGGATTTGCATAGTACATCGAGAGAAGAACTGCTGCGGCTTTTGCCGGACTGCCGAGCGCCGGAGACGGTCGCAAAGCGCTTGGTCGAAGCGGGTATCATGCGCGTGATAAAGGGTGAGCATGAAGACGATCCTGTGCGGTATGTAGTGGAGACCGCCGCTTTTTCTACCGTGCCGGATCGGGTGTTAGGCGTGCTATATAGCGAATTGTGCCGGTTTTATCTGTGGTATGAGGAGCGAAAATGCTACCTTGCCAGCGATGCCGAGGCGGCAGAGAAACGGCAAGATAAGGGCTTTGTCATCTGCCAAGGCACCGCGCCACTCATCGCGCAGTCCGAGGAAGCGCTGGAGAAGGAAGCGGCCCGCTTTGCCCGGATATTCATCAATCAGTGGAAGCGCTATCAATGAGGAGGAAAGATCATGGCTAAGTATCGGAAGAAGCCGGTCATCATCGAAGCTTTTCTTTACGATGGCGACCTGATGAACCGCAAGGGGAAATACTACGTCCCGGATTGGGCAGTCAAGGCATATCAGGAAGGAACGATGTTCTTTCGAGGACCAGAGCTTTATATAAAGACGCTGGAAGGGGAACATCATGCCAGTGTCGGCGATTACATCATCCAAGGCGTTCAGGGCGAAATTTATCCCTGTAAGCCGGATATTTTTGAAGCGACTTATGAGGAGATGTGAGGGAGGCGAGACAAATGAATAGGACAAGAGATTGTCCCAAGGCCGCATGATTGCGGTCTATTTTTATGCGCATCAGAAAGAGGAGGAAGAATATGCGAGAGACAAAAAAGAATTGGCGTTTGGCGTTTAATTTGCAGCGTTTTGACGATGGCGGATCTGGCGGCGATACGGCCAAGAGCGTTGATGAAATCACGGCGGCACTTTCGAGCCTCGATGGTGGGGACGCCTATGTGGCAGGGCTGAACCAGCTCGTCACGGCGGACAAAAAAGCTAAGAGCGACATCGCCAAGCTGAACGCAAAAATCACCAAACTCACGGGGAGCGAGAAGACCTTGACGACAGAGCGGGATACTGCGCTGGCGAAATTCAACAAGCTCTTGGATTTCAATGGGATCCCCGTCGATACCGAGGATTTGGACGCGGCCATTGAAGCGCTTCGAGAGGCGCAGAAGTCGAAGAACGGCGGCGTCGACGCGGCGAAGCTCCAGAGCCAGATCAACGATCTGACCCGGGGGCGGACGGCGCTGGAGAAAGAACGCGACGAGCAGAAGAAGATCGCCGAGGAACGTTTGGGGCGCATCCACACCATCATCCGCGACGCGGCAGTGGAACGGGCGCTCAAGGCGAGCGGCGCTTTGGAATATGAGGCGCTGGTTCCTATCTTCCGCGACAAAGTGAAAATCCTTGACGATGAAACGCCGGTCTATCCGACGGAAGACGGCACGGAGGTCACAGTCGAGGAAGGCGTGAAGATGTTATTTGAAAAGCACCCGCGTCTTTTGGCGAACAACCAGAACGCGGGCGGCGGAAGTGGCGGCAGCCCGGGTGGGAAGGTGGACTTCACCAAGATGTCGCAGGCGGAATATGAGAAACTTCGTAAAGAAGGCAAAATCTAAGGAGGAAATGACAATGAATAAGAAAGTACGTTTTGATTTGCAGCGGTTCGCGGACAACGAATTTTTGACGCCTATGCACGTGGCGCGTGAGGCCCTGATGGTGTTGAAGAACAACACTGTCATGTCCCAGCTCGTTAGCCGCGACTATGACAACGAATTTGCCGAAGTCGGCGATACCGTCATGGTGCGCCGCCCGGCAAACTTCCAGGTTGATCTCTTTGATCAGACCACGGGGATCAAGATTCAGAACGCCGTTGAAGGCAAGGTGCCGGTCGTTCTGGACAGTATCTTCGATGTGTCCTTCGGCATTACGTCGAAGGAACTCAGCCTCGACATTAACGACTTCTCCCAGCAGCTCATCGCACCGGCGGTTACGTCGATTGAACAGGCGATTGACGAGAAGATTTGCCACTGCTATGAGGATGTGCCTTACTTCGTCGGTACCCCGGGCAATACCCCGGCGAGCGTCAGCGCTATCACCTCTGTCCGCAAGGAAATGAACGACAACAAGGTTCCTATGGCTGGACGTATGGCTGTCCTTGACACGGCGGCGGACGCAAAGCTCCTGGAGCTTGACGCGTTCAATTCTGTCGGGCATACGGGAGAAACCAGCGCTATCATTAACGCGCAGCTTGGCCGTAAATTCGGCTTTGACTTCTACATGGATCAGAACATCTGCCGACATGATAACGGCAATCTCTCTGCTTCTCCGACGATGAAGCTCTCCGCTATCGTGAAAAAAGATGCTAACGTGGCGACCTTCACCGACGGCACGTTGACAGGCAAGATTAAAAAGGGAACGATCTTCACGTTGGCTGGGGATTCGCGGCCTTACGTCGTCACGAAAGACGCGGACGCCGCAGGGAATTCGGTCACGGTATCTTTCTACCCGGCGGCGCGTCAGGACTTTGCCGCCAATACGGTGGTGACCCTCGTCAAGGATCATACCGCCAGCATGGCCTTCCATCGGAACGCCTTCACCCTCGTCACGCGGCCCCTCTCTAAGCCTCTGGGCGTTGCCGATTCGCAGTATGCGATCATCAGCGACGGCGGTATTTCGCTGCGGGTTGTGTTCGATTACGATATCAAGCTCAAGCGCGATATCTGCTCGATTGACCTTTTGTGCGGGGTTAAGACGATGATTCCCGAGCTGGCTTGCCGCATCCTTGGCTAAGGCTATGGTACGGTACAGCATAGAGCGTAATAAGGATCGCGTGGCGCTCCATATCGTGGGGCACGCGTCGGAATATGGCGCTACGAGGGGGAATAACCTTGTATGCGCTGCCGTTTCCACAGTGGCCGATATGGTATGCACGGGATGCCTGCATTATGATCCTGATACGGAGTTTAAGGAGGCGGACGGGGAACTGTCCGTCTCCTGCCGTATCATGCCGGAAACGGTGGGGATTATGACGGCGGCTGGATTGGAGTTAAGCCGGATTAAGGAGCATTATCCGGCGTGTTTTGAGAAAGGAGCAACGGGATGAATACGGAAACGATTACACTTTATAAAGACGGCGAAGAGATTGTCGTTGACGTCCAACGCGTGGAAGAGTTTGCGGCTTTGGGCTATGCGGCGACCGTCAACGAGGAGCCGGAAGACAAAGAGACCAAAGACAATGTGCCAGAAGACAAGGTGGAAGGAAATTCGGAGGACAAAGCAGAGGACAAGCCGGAGGATGAAGCGAAACCGGCTGGCAAGGGACGCAGCAAAGGCGGTAAATGATGGATATCCGCGTTGAGTTTGATGCCAAAGCGGCCCTGCGGACGATAGGTGAAATAGGTAGGAGTAAGACGGCGGAAGCAGTGCGAAGGGGGCTATTAGAATCCTGCCGCTTGGTGCAAAGTGAGGCGCGGTCGAGACATCAATTTACTTCAAGAACCGGCGTACTGGAACGATCGATTGAATATCGATTGGAACGGGGTTCACTGGTGGGCGTTGTTAAGATATCCGACGCTGCGCCTTACGGCGTTTTTGTTCACGAGCCGACCGGCATTTATGGTCCGACAAAAGAGCGATACCAGATTCGCCCGAAGAGAAAGCAAGCCCTTCGCTGGGCGGCGGACGGCAAGCTCCATTTTGCTCGGCTGGTCAATCATCCAGGTTCTCCGGCTGACCGTTTCCTCTATGAGGCAGCGGATCGGAGCCGGGAACGAATACGGAAGATTTTTGCCCGTCATATTCAAAAGGCCGTTCGAGCGGAGAAAGGAGGCTGACGATGTACTTCAATATGGAAGAAGTCAGGGATGTGCTGCTCAAAGACCAGCTCACGGATGAAGACGTCGCGGAAAGCACAGACTATGTGAATGGTTTGGCTGCGCGCTTAGGCGTTGCACCTGATCATATCCGGACGCCGGTCGCTTATCCCATTCGCCAGCTCGCCCTCTTTTACGCCTTGATGGTCTGCGCGCGCAATCAGTCTGCGATGACGGATGGGCGCAATCTTCAGGCGGGAGACGATGCCTATGAGCGTAAGCGGGCTATCTACGAAAAGGAGTACATGCGCTGGGAAGCGCGTATCAGCGCGGAAACTTTTACCGGCGACAGCGGCAAGGATATCGGTGAGAACTTCCCGCTCACGGCGAAAGTGGGGCGAGGCTGATGAGACTGATGTGGCTCCCGATTGTGGAGAGCACCATCGCTTATCTGGAGAGTATCCCGGACATCGCGATGGGGTATACGGTCAGGGTGATCGGCGATTTGCCGAAGGGCGATCGGGGATCCTCCATCGAAGTTGACTGGGAAGCGGAGCGCGGCGCAGCGGAGGTCGTCAATACGACGGGCGGCGTCGCTATCCATCTCCTCATCAAGTATCGAACCGATGGAACGAAGGTCATGGAGGGATTCAGGGAACAGTATCGGATCCAGAATCTTATCCTGCGGGATATCAAGCGCCTGCACGATTATATCCTCACGAATCTCAAGATTGCGGTGAAGATATCAGCGACGGGGGTGGAGCCTTTAGGCTCGACGGTTCGCCCGTATTACGGGAATGAGTTGATATTAGTATTTGAATGGAAAGGCGGAAACGAAGATGAGTAAAAACAA
Source organism: uncultured Schwartzia sp. (assembly GCA_905373705.1). GTDB lineage: Bacteria > Bacillota > Negativicutes > Selenomonadales > Selenomonadaceae > CAJPQU01. The sequence continues at coordinate 6,665 of CAJPUA010000002.1, forward strand.
AGACAAAATGAAGTTTGATTTACAGCGCTTTGCCTACGGGCTGGGCGCAGAAAAGAGCGCGGCCAACTTTGACGTCGGCGCGGGAGAGTTTTCCTTCCGCAATTTCGACAAGGAAGTGAATCCCAACGATACCTTTATTTCGCTGGGCAACTGCTCGGCGGCGACGGCCAGCTGGACGGTCAATTCCATCTCCAAGCGCGACGCTACGCGAGGTACACGTGAAAAGTTGGCTGAGGTGGAGACGCAGCGGGATATGGATTTGACGATTACGATGGACGAATCCGATCCTTTGCGCTATGCGCTGGCGATGTACGGTAAAGCCGCCATCAAGCACATTGAGGCGAAAGAAATTAAGAACGTGGAGTTTACCGTATCGCCGGGGAGTGAAATCTTCATTATGGTGGACGGCAAAACCCCGGCTTACAACTACAAGGATTTGGTCGTCAAGCGCAAGGTCAGTATCCCGGCTGCGATTGGCGCACCTGTCCTTGATACGCAAGGCGGCATGACATCTTCTACTGGTAAAGTGACGACCAGCGGCACGTATACCGGCACCACGACGGACGCCTACTATGTCAAGATTAAAAAGGCGAACGCTGTCGCCGGGACGATTACCGATGCGGAATTTGTCTGGAAGAAAGGCACGGCCGGCTCTTACAGCAGTGCTGTAACGATGACCGGTAACGCGCAGACGCTGGGCGAGGGCGTGAAGGTCACCTTTAAGCCTGGCACCAGCGGTCAGGATTATCAGGTCGGCGACGAATGGAAAATCACCGTTTCTCCTGCGGGGGATGATTTGGTGGAAAATCAGGACTACTTGGCCGATTCCGTAGACGTGATCAACGGCAAGGTGCGCTTCCCGGTCAAGGCGGCGCTGGGCAACGATGAGGTCGTTGTGGTGAGCTGCAAGGTGGAAGAGCAGTTTATTCCGCGCATCTACGCCGGGGTAAAGAAGAAGATTGAAGGCGAAATTCGCTTTGAGTACGATCCGTCTCATGGCCGCCAGAAAGCGTATACCTTCTATCATGTTTCTATCTCTCCCAATGGCGACGATTCGCTCATCGGTGAGGACTGGGGCAGCCGTCAGATCAAGGCGAGCGTGCTGGCGAATCAGGAGCACGCCGACCCGGATAATCCCGACAGCCGGTTCTATCGGGTGGACTACCCGGCAGACACGGCAGGCGTGCTGGTTGGAAGTAAATAAGGATGAAAAGGGCAAAGGGCGGCTATTGGCCGCCCTTAATTTATAGGGAGGCTCCATTATGGCAAACGAAAAAGATACGACTGTGCAAGAAGAGACGACGGCAGAGAAGGAAATGGAGATCATTACATCGGCTCTTGGGAAAGAAATTACAGTTGCTGGGCAATCCGTTATGGTAAAGCCATATACTTGGGTACAAACCTTTAAGATGGCTAAACCATTGGGAGCAATCGTGCGGCTGCTGTTGAAGAATAGCGCTGCAATCGACGCTGCACTGAAAGATGATAATTTGGCGGCGGCTTTCGGGGCGATTGGGTTAGAAGAACACCCTGAAACTATCATTGATCCTCTGACTGAACTGATCACAACGGCAACCAACACGGATAAGGAGTGGGTTATCGGTCTTATGTTGAATGATGTGATCAAGCTGTCCCGCACCGTTTACGAGGTAAATCGGGATTTTTTCTCCAAAAATATCCGGCCGCTCATTCAAGAACTGTCGGACAGCAAGGAGGAAAAGAAGAAAACTGGGAATTGAGTGCTGGCGACGTGGTTCAGTTGTTACTTTCCCATGGACATTCCCGGCGGGAGATCTTCTACGAGTACACAGCTGGGGAAGTTTCTTTATATGTGGAAAAGTGCATTCGGGAAGATATGAGACGGGAAGCAGATCGTATCTTAGCAGTACAGGCTGGAATAAACGGCGCTTTTGGGGCAAATTTAGATGCCCTGCAAAAACAACTTAGGGGGAGGTGAGAGAGATGGCAAATGACATTAAAGTTACAATCACGGCAGAGGACAGGCAATTTCTCTCTGAGATGCGTTCTGTTATGTCCTATCTTAAAACTTTGGAAACACAGGCGAAAACCAGTAGCACCAATATAAATACGAGCATGGCAGGGATTGGTTCTATTGGCCATGGCGGCTTGTTTGATGGCTTAATAGGGGATATCGCAAAGGCAACGTTGGCCGCGCAAGGGCTTATTGGGATTCTGCGCGAAATCAAAAATCTGGCTACCTCTTTCGCGGCTCCCGGGTTTCGTTTCGCGACAATGATGGAATCTGGCCGCCTTGGGATGGCGGGTACTCTCGTTTCGATGGGAGAAATAAACGGACAGGCAATAGCGTTCGGTGACGCACTGAAAATCGCTGACAAGCTCATGAAAGAGCTGAACCAAGACGCGATTTTGACCTCGGCGACGACTTCCGAATTGGTGACCGTGTTCCAAGGGTTACTTGCTCCTGGTATGGGGAAAGGGATGACCTTGGAGCAGATTCGTGAGTTTACGAAAGTCGGCGTCAATGCGGTAAAGTCTATGAATTTACCGCAGCAGCAGTATTTGCAGGAACTTCGTGCCCTTATTCAAGGCGGTATTCGCCCGGCTGCAGATCAGCTGGCTGCCGCTTTAGGGGTTGATGACGCTGCGATTAAAAAGGCACAACAGTCTACCGAGGGGCTCTTTGCCTTCCTCATGAAGAAACTTGAAGGCTTCAAGTATTCGGCGGCAGCATTCCCAGATACCATCGCCGGTGCCATGAGCCAGATGGAAGAATATGGGACGTTAGCGTCGGCAAAATTCACAGAAGCCTTTAAGCCGGAGATTCGAGCCCTTATGGACTGGCTGCAAGGTGAGTTTGGCAGTCTATCCGACGAGGGCTTTGAGGTCAATCCTCTCATTTTAGAAATGATTGACAAGGCGAAAGCTGGATTTGACGGGCTCATTGGCACGGCTCACGAAGTCATGGAGGTCTTTGGATCCTTTGATGTGGATAACCGCTGGTATCCATCAGAGGAAACCGTAGCGCTGTTTGAACAGGCAGGAGGCTACGCGAAGGATATTGTGCAAGCGCTTTTGCACGCCGCGCCCCTCGTGGCGTCTATTGCGTCGGCCCTATTGACATGGTATCGCAGATTCGTAAAAGCAGCTGATTTCCTTGAACAGGTGATCAATCCTGATTTGGAGACAACAGAGGGAGAATTTACCAAGATTGATGGAGTAATCCGTCTCACGGTAGATGCCCTGATGGGCTGGTTCGTTATTGGGAAAATCATCACGCTGGTAGAAACGCTGGGGACAGCAGTTGGACTTGTCGCCAAGGGCTACATTATGATCAAGAATGCCATCAAGGGCGCTACTTTGGCACAGATGGCCTTTAATGTGGCGCAGGCACTTGGCGCATTAGCGAAACACCCTGTCGCATTAGGGATTGGAATTGCCGGGGTTGGCGCGTTGGGCGGGGCTTTCATGGCCGGGGCCTTTGACGAGCAGATCAAGAGCCTGAAAGATAAGCTAAACAGCGCATTTGGTGATGATGATAATGAGGAATGGAAAGAGCTTTTTAAGCAAAAAGAAAAGCAAAAAGACGACGGAAGCGGCCCTAATCCAAACGATGTTACCGGTCATCCGCATGAAGATGAAGAAGCCTTAAAAAAGGCCCTTCGCGAGCAAGTTAAGGCTTCACAGGCAGCTTTGCGGCAAGAGATTGCCCTCTTAAAAGCGGCCTTAGACGAACAGCTTGAGGCTTATAAAAATCACCTGGAAAGCATTACCCTCTCGTTTAAGCAGAACACGATCGGCTGGCAGGAAGCGAGCCTTGCCGAGGCGCAGACGAAGGTGGACGAAGAGCAGGCGAAAGTAGACCAGCTTACCGCCCAACTCGCCGCAACAGAAAAGGCGACATACAATAGCGACGAGGAGCGGGAAGCCGCCGTCAGCGCGGTGCAGATTGCTCTTGAGAAAGAGCAACGGGCGCTTGATAAGGCAACAGCAGGCCTTGATGACGTGAAACGGGTCATCTCTGAGGTGAAGGCACGTCCATCCGTGATGGGGCAAGGGACGAGCGCAGCTACGGGCAGTGCGACTGAATTGGGTGAAGCCGTAGCGAAGGCCGGAAGGGAATTGGTCGATAGCGGCGTCACGTATAAAGAATTGGTCTGCACGCAGCTTGTCGCGAAATCGTGGGATGCCGTAGGGCTTGAAGACGCCTTGCAAAAGGCCGGTATCGATACGACCGGCGACGGCGGCAACGATATGCGTGACTGGGTACCGGCGCTTTACGAAGTGGCCGAGCGGCTGGGGGCGCTTCATTTCCCCGGCGAAGGGTACGTTCCTAAAGCCGGGGACGCCGGGATCGTCTATGGGCAGAACCATGCGTTTATGTTCACCGGGGCAAATACCGGGGTCAATTCTTCTGGACGTTCCGGCGGGGATACGCCTGCAAACTACATTGATGATGTAGATGCGGCCTACGGTGGAGAGTTCGACGCCATTGTGGACTTCCAAAAGCTCTGTATCGCGGCAGGGCTTGAAAGTGCCGAGAATCTTCGCAGCAACAACGCGCTTCTCTCCGACCAGATTAAGGCGACGACGGAAGCTGGATATGAAGCTCTGCAGAAGGCAAAACAATCCGAAAAAGAAGCGCAGGGGGTCTTAAAGGACTACTACGCTATCATTGGCGATGTGTTTAATATCCCAGCCGAAGAACTAAAGCAGCAGTATGAAGTCCTGCGGCAGAAGTTGGCGGCCAATGCCCCGGCGGAGAAGAAAGAGGAGATTCTGGCGGCGCTGGATAAGGTGCTGAAGAATAAGCTGATCGGCCTGAAAATTGAGCAGATCAGCAAGAACCTTGACTATGCGCTGGAAGTGCTGCGCGACGACGCGGAACGCTATACGGCGGGGATCGCCAATGGGCTTTTGGATTCGCATGAGGCTTTTGAGAAATACACCAAGGCACATGCGGGGGCGCTCGCCGCGATCTTGGAAGACCTGCACCGACAGCTTGAGGCGGCGATCACGGAGAGTAATTTAGAGCAGCAGAAGAATGTCCGGGCAAAGATTAAGAGTATCCGGCAGGAGCTGCAATCCATCTTTGACAGCTTCATCAGCGCCATCGATAAGGACGCCGAATGGCGGAGCAATATGGTGGAAGCGAACTGGCGCATGACGAATAGCCAGAGGAAGTACGCCAAGGATGGGATTGAGCGGGAGCGGCACGCAAAGACGGCGAAGGAGGAGCGCGCCGAAGCCGAGGACAAGCGACGTAGAATAGGGAAAAATCTCAACATGTTGGAGGGCGTTAAAGACTCTCAAATGCGTCGGGAAATCGAAAAAGAAATTCTGTCGTTGCAAAACCAAGAGATAGATCTAACACGCTTAGCCCGCTACCATGAAGAACTTGCCTATCTCAAAACGGAACTCGAAGAAGTGGGCGTTGTCGCCAAGCAATCCTTAGAAGATAACCTCGTCACCTTCCTCACCGACGGGATAAACGAAGCGGAGAATCTGGCGGATGCCTTACGGGATTTAGTGACCGGGGTCCTCAAAGACTTGCAGCGCTACTTTGCGGAAAACATCACCCGGAATCTCATGGATTCGTGGTTCCCTGCGATGGACAATATGCAGGGTATGCAAGGGGACGCCATGGAGGCGCAGGTCACGGGGGCGGAAGCACAGCTTCAAAGCCTCTTGGGGACAAGTCAGGAGTTTGTGGCTGGGTTCTCGTCGCAAATGCAGGAACTCTCTATGAACCTTGACATGATTTTCCAAGAGATTGTCACGGCAGCGCGCAATGCTTCCACGGCAGTCATGAGCATGGCAGGCAGTGTTTCGTCGACAAGCAGCGGAGCGGTGGCAGGACATGCGGATGGCGGGTTTATTACCGGCCCGGGAACCGGCACCAGCGACAGCATACACGCTATGCTCTCTAACGGAGAGTTTGTCGTCAAAGCGGAAGCGGTCAAACGGTATGGCCTTGCCGTCTTGGAGCGTATCAATAACGGCACATGGGGAAATATGGTCGTGAGTGTTCCCAAGTTCGCAGGAGGCGGCCTCGTGGGCGACGCTGGGGCGGCGATTGCAGAGAAGTTTGTATTTGGGGCGTCTGCTCCGACAGTCACCACACAGGTGAATAACTATGTAGATGGGAGGAGAATATTCGACGCTTACGCTAAGGATTTTATTCGTTCTGAGGTGCGGCAGCAGACGATAAAAGACGCAAAACGTAACAGCCTGATAGAAAGGCGGATGAGATAAGCAGGACTTTCAGATGAGAATGGCGTATAGTCTTTAGCATAGGGAGGTGGTAGCGTGAAAACGCTAAAGATTATATGCGTATCATTTCTGATGGGATTGCTTTTGACGGGTATTGGTTTTACAGAGGGCAAGACGGAACAAAATGAGCTTGATTACTATGCTGAATATACTGGGGAAATTGTGAAGTCAGATAGAAATTTTCTCCTTGTCAATATTGTAGATACGGATGCCTATGTAGGGATCCGTATTCTTGATAAACAAGGTTTTGTGGTTGATGGGGATCTCATTCAGGGACAGCTTATACGTTCAGCGAAAAGCATAGTCATATCAGATGTGACACAAGGATCGAAATTCGTGGGAAAAGTGGAACGTGGAGAGACTTCGTGGGAGCATATATGCACATGGTGGGACATCAGATACGAGTTTGGCAGGATGTAGCGTGACATTCAATATCAGGAAACGAAAAGCACTCTCAGGCGAGGGTGCTTTTTTGATGGGGAATTTAAGCGATTTGTCAGTTTGGAAAGCGCTTTTCTTGTCTTTGCTTTAAGAGAGGAGAGATCAATATGGCAGTAGCAAGTGGAACGGCGAACAGCGTCGGTGCGCTCATGCAGACGGTGGCCAAGTTTTTGACCACGGCGGGGAACTTCACCGCAGGGAATGAATGGCAGCTCATGCGCCCGGCAGTCATTGATTCCGGCACCACAGAAGTTATTCTGAAAGGCGTGGGTGATGGCAAGGATGAAATTTACGTCGGCATGAAGATTAAAGATCAAGGCGAGGGACAGCAGAACATTCTCTTGAACGGTTTCGCCGGATACGACGAACACCTCGAATGGTACGAGCAGCCCGGGAGCATTTACCGCGAGAAGCTGCCCTGTATCCCTCTTGCCAAGGACATTAATCTGGATTACTGGCTCACGGCGAACAGCTCACGCTTCACCTTGACCGTTCAGATGAGCAATCAGTACGAATCGGCTTACGTCGGCTTTATGAAGCCCATCGCCATTGAGCGCCAGTACCCTTATCCCTTAGTCATCGGCGGCTCCGCTTACGACGGCATCGCATGGAGCAATCACGGAGACGGGCACAGCGCCTACTTTACGCCCTTCATGCAAAGCGGGTATTCCGCCCTTTGCCTGCGCCGACCGGACGGTGTATGGGAATACGGCGGGGAGAATCTTACGACATGGCCGAACAACACTGCCCCGGTGGACACGTTTACCGTCTACAACAAGGACGAAGTGGAACCGACGCCGGAAGACCATATGCTCTATCCCATTATGCTCTACGAAAAAGTCCCCACGGGGATGCTGGGAGAGCTGGACGGCGTCTACTGGATCGGGAATCGAGCCGACCTTGCCGCCAAAGACAATGTCATCTATAACGGCGTGACCTACAAGGTGTTTAACAACGTCTATCGTCGAGAGGATGACGCCTATCACGTTGTCGAATGGAGATGATCGCGCATGGCAATCAAGAAAACCTCCGGCACGGCCAAATCCTTTGACGACCTTATTGCGCAGATTATCGCTTGGGTGACGGACGATACCGTCCATGGCGACGACGCTTGGACGCTGATGAGAAACGAGCCTTGGCCGAAGGGGACGATTCTGCGGGCGCACGGACGGCGAAATGGAGAACATCAGTACATCGGCCTCATGCCGAACGCGATTGTCAAAGGGGAAACCTATCAGAAATGGCTGTTCACGAAGCCTAACTTGGCAACCTATTTCGTATGGTCGCCGAACGGCCTAAATCGTCCGGGAATAGACTTTTCCGTAGACAAGTTGGCCGTTACCGTGCAGGGTACCAGCTACACCTTCGAGTCTCCCGACATCTTCCTTTCATCCGCTCAGGTTATGCACCTGGGCGTTTTTAAGCAATACGCCAAGGGACTGGACTGGAACGAGCAGCCGGGCGGCATCGGCCAAGACTACAAGCTCTTTCCCCTTCAATATCGCGTTTGGCGAGATAAGATGAACTTCTCGCCGCCGGTACTGCCCGGCTGCGAATATCCGGCGTTGTCATACGGATATGATGGCTTGCCGTTAGAAGAATTTGACTATTGGCTCATCAAGGATGACCGACGGCTCGCCATCATCATGAACAACGCCGGGAACTGGGATAGCGCATACCTTGGTTTCTTCCGCCCCTTCGACGATAACGACGAAAAGGGGGCATACGCTTTCCCTGCCGCTGTTATCGGCGGGACCAGCGGCCTTGTATCCTACGGGGAAAACATCTGGTACTACCCGGGGCAGAGAACGCCTTCGCCGGTCATCGGTGTGAAATTCGATTATCGGCCGCAGGAATGGAGCCTGTCCCATGGGATTGCCACTTTCGCCTGTCTGGCGGAGAAGGGCACGCCGTCGCAGGTCAGAGCGATGATGCCGGATGGAACGTGGAGAAGCTTCGCGAACTATATACAGGAGCGGCAGATTATTCCCGAGCCGGTTTGTTCTGGGCCGACGCCATTTTATCACTTTGTCCGACAGGCTCCTGTCCTGTCGCCGGAAAAGAACTGGGTGCGCCCCGGAGAGAGCGTGCCGAAGGAGTATACGCATGCCTACGACGTCAAAGAACGGTACCATATCCACGGCACCGGCCTGCAGCTTTGCGCTGATGGATACGGCCTCTTGGGAGAACTGCCATATTTGCTCTTTCCTTCCGCACCTATCAAAGAGTATGGCGAACTGACGCTCAAGGGGAAGAAATATCTGGCTTTGCCGAACGTCTGGGAGGGTAGAAAATTCCACCTTCCCGGCTATGCCGCCTATGTCAATCACCACGCTTCGGATACTTTAGAGGGCGAAGATAAAGAGATGGATCGGCGCTCACGCATGATGAATCTGCTCATCAGAATGGAGGATTAACGATGGCATACACAGCCTATGAGGGCCTAACCGGCCCGGACGAAATTTTAGAGAAAATCAGCGCCTTTGCGCTGGCCAGCGGATGGACGATTTTAGAAAACTGCCTCGATGATTTGGCGATTGACGGCTCCGGCAGCTACGACGGGAAACGCCTGTGCATAAAAAACGCCGCCGGTACGGTCTTTGGCTCTTTCCGTACGGCAAAGGGAAAGAAGATTTTTGAGACGCAGGCGAACGAGGGAAACGCCCATGGCATTGGCCTGATTGCCAGCACGGCGCACACGAATAAACCGCCATCCGGCTTTTGGTACGATCAGCCCAACGTGACCAAAGAATACGGGACGCAGCAGGCGATTGGCGTCGGTATCCCGGTCAATCCAAACGGCAGCTATACGCTTTATTGCAACGTGGTCAAGAAACCGGCGGACATGCTGGTGTTTAGTCTCACCGACGGTACCGTGTTTCAGCATTTAGCGTTAGGCTATCTGGAGAAAGTGGGGAACTGGGACGGCGGCCTCATCGTTTCTGGAAGCCGCAACAGCTATCACATGTTTACGGCTTCTCCCACGTTCGACGCTACGACCATCGAGACGGAGACGACGCCACTCTTTTCCATGGCGCAAAACGCCAATACGTTTCTGCGCATCGATATGGACAACGCTCCGCACCGAAGCCAGCCGGTGCTATGGGCAAGTGCCGGGGAAAATGACACCAGTGCATTTTCTCACTGTTACACGGGGAAACAGATGGCGCTTCCGGTCAAGACGAGGGAAGTCCAAGACGCCGCATGGAACGCGTTTATCCCGGATTATCGAAAGCTCATGAGCGAATCGCCGCTGGATACGGGGAAAAACGTCAACACGCTAAACTGCATTACCGTCAATATGAACCTTGTCTGCTACGTCATCCGCGACCCGGACGCGCTGCGAAACTTCTCTCCCGTCGGCTACGTCCCAGGTGTCTACTTTATTTCGCTGAGAAACGTCGCGCCGGGGCAGACGTACGAGATATCCTACCCCACGTCGGGGGCGCTTCATCAGGTGTTTCCCTACACGAGGCGGCGTGGCGTCTATGGGATGGACGGATTTAGCGTCAAGCAATGATGATGAGAAGGAGGTCGCATTTCCATGCCTATGCTGAATCGCTTTCTCGGCCTTTATGAGGTCGGAAAGTCTCTCAAGCGTTCGCCGGTGCCGTTTCCTTCCACGCGGCTTCTGCCGTTAGGCGCGATCGGCGTACCGCCCTACGTTTACGGCGACGAGGCGACGCTGGGCTTTATCGATTCCCTGCGCATCGTTTGGGGCAATACGGTACCTGATGCTTGGGACAGCTTGCAGGCGGGCTGGCTCTGGGATTGGCACATCGGCAACCGCCGCTTGGAAATCACCGACGACAACGGCCATAAGACGATCCGACAAGCGGATACATGGAGCGACCTCTTAGTCTCCATGGAGGTCTTGGAATCTCATCAGTTCCGCTACGTCTTAGACGCAGATAACGAACCGTCGCCGTTTATCATCGTCGCCCGACCGACAGGGGTGCTTTCGTCCTTTTTGCCCGAATACCTCTGGGGACTGAACGGCAGCTCGGATGGCGGCGGGTCGTATGAATACGTGCAACAAGGCCGTACCTTCTGGATCGTGGACAGTGAGGACGGCACGCTCCCGACCTTCACCTTTACATTGAGCGCTGCTATGGATGAAAAGAGCGAAGCGGTGCTCATGGCGAAGGTTACGGCGGACTTGGCGGCGGGGGGGATTTATCCTCTGATCCTAAAGGACGCCGCTCTGGATATTGTGACGGGCTATCAGCGGACAGAGCGGCAGGGCAATATCGCCGAATTTGGCCGTATCCTTTTTTGGGCCTATGCCACGGCGTCGCTCTTTTTGAACGACGATTATGAGAGCGGCCCCTGTTATGAACCGTGGATGCTTTGGCAGATGTGGAAGTGGCTGCAAAAGTATCAATTTGATGATATTTCCGGGAAAATCTTCGACCTCAGTCCGAATTGGGGGAATACGTGATGGCGGCAGAGAACGCACATATCAGTGAAAAGATATCGTTTTTGACGAATATCTTAACGGCGTGGGACGGCTCTGAACAGCGGCAGGCCCTTCGCCGGGAGCCGCGCCGCTACGTGTCTTACGACTACACCGGCATGGACGCGGAGCAGTCGGAGCGGCTTAGAGCGCTCATCTATCACGCGCAGTCTACGGCGATTTCCTTTCCTCTCTGGCATGCGGCGGTAGAGATGCCGGACGACGCTTCTTCCGGCCAGCAGGATATCGTCGTT
>CAJPUA010000003.1 GCA_905373705.1 uncultured Schwartzia sp.
AAGAGGCGATCGCCGCCGTGCGCGCTAAAAGTTTCTGGCTGAAAGATTTGGGGCGCTTCCCTATTCTTTCGTCAAAGTAAAAATCTTTACTCATATAAGGAGCTGATCGTATGGTTATCATCATGAATCCCGACGCCACCGCGCAAAACATCGACGACGTCATCGAGGTCATCGAAAGCCAAGGGCTGACCGCAAAGGTCATGGAAGGCGCGCAGCAGAAGATCGTCGGCGTCATCGGCGACAAAACACGCCTTGCCGCCTGCGCTATCGACGCTATGCCCGGCGTCGAACAGAGCGTCGCCATCTCCAAAAGCTACAAGCTGGCCAGCCGCGAGTTTCACCCCCAGTCGAGTGTCATCGACGTGGCCGGTATCTTGGTCGGCGGCGGCGACTTCGTCGTTATGGCGGGTCCTTGCGCCGTCGAATCACGCGCTCAGCTTCTCGAGGCCGCGGAAATCGCCAAGGAAGGAGGCGCTCAGTTCCTGCGGGGCGGCGCTTATAAGCCGCGCACTTCCCCTTATTCCTTCCAGGGCTTAGAGGAAGAAGGGCTGAAATATCTGGCGGAAGCTCGTGAAAAGACCGGGCTTCGCGTCGTTACCGAGGTCACCGAGGTCGAAGCCGTTCCTACGGTCGCCGCCTACGCTGATCTCCTCCAGATCGGAGCGCGAAACATGCAAAACTTCCGTCTGCTGAAAGAAGTCGGCCGCACGAATAAGCCCGTTCTCTTAAAGCGCGGGCTGGCCGCCACCCTCGACGAGTGGCTCAATGCCGCGGAATATATTTTAAACGAAGGCAATCCCAACGTCATTTTCTGCGAGCGCGGCATCCGCAGCTACGAAACGTACACGCGCAATACGCTCGATCTCTCCGCGGTAGCTGCCATTAAACACCTCTCTCACCTTCCTATCATCGTCGACCCCAGCCACGGCACAGGAAAATGGCGGCTGATTAAGCCCATGTCCTTAGCCGCCGTCGCAGCCGGAGCCGACGGACTCATCCTTGAAATGCACCCGAATCCCGCTAAGGCCCTTTCCGACGGGCCTCAGTCCCTGACCCCGGAAAACTACAAAGATCTCATGAGGGACGTGAAAAAACTGGCGAATTTCATGAAAAGCGAGGGCATCGTCAGTACCGATCTTTCCTAAGCGTTTTCCTTTCCACCGATAAGTTATCCACAAAAACAAGGTGTTTTCCCTCCACATGGGGATAACTTTGTGAATAACTGAAGAAAAACAGCGTCCTGCAAAATTCCTCCGTGGAACATTACAGGACGCTGTTTTTTTACGCCATAAACAGGACGGCGGCAAAGAGCGCGGCAAAGAGCGCGATGAGGAGCAGGATAAGCGCCAGGAGGGAGAGAATACGATGCTTTTCTTCGCGAACCGCCATCAGCCAGATAAGGTCGAAGATATCGACGACCGGCAGGAACTGGGCGACGCCATGAAGAAGCGCCAGAAATACGGGGAGGCGGTTTTGGCGCACAGCGGTTTCCAGCGTTGCGAGGACGTAGCTCGTCCCGGCGAGGAGCGCGAGCGCGGCGACAACCGCGACAACGTCCCAGGTGTTGACGACAAGCTTCTGCCCCCAGAAGGCAGTGGGTCCCATTTCAAAATTACCGCTCACCATCGCGGCGACAAAAAGAGCCAGATAGAAGGGACTAAGACCGTACTTCATGAGCATAGCCGCCCGATCAAGGAAAACGCCACGCTGTCTCCAGCCGTTATAAAGCGCGGCCAGCCCGTTCGCGACCGCCAGCGCGAACAGCCCCAGAAGAAGCACCGCTACAGTATGCCGGTTCAGCTGCCAGAGTAAAAGCGCCGGGGCGGCGTAGATAAAGATAATGGAAAAAAGCGGCAAAAGATACCAGAGGAAAAAGGCTTCTTCCTCCGACTCCTCGTCCTCAGCCGCTTCGTCTACCTCTTCGTCAGTTGCTTCCTCCACACGTCTCCCCCCCTTTAGCGTTAAAGAAAGGCCTGCCCGCCGCGTCGCACCCGGTATGCGCCGGGATTCTGCGGCGGATAGACCTCGTTTACGAATGACGCGATTTAATTCGAGGGAACTACCATCCCCCGGATTCAATACTGCGCTAGAATTTGCCGCCGCCCCCGCCGGAGGAGCCGCTGTCATCGGAGGAACTGGAACTACCCGAGGAAGGCTTGCTCTTCGGTACCGACGTGACGTCAGTGTAGAGGAAAGTATCTTCCTCATGGGTGAGGCTAAAGGAACCGTCTTCCAGATACTCGTCCGCCGCCGCAGCCTCCTGCACGTTGCTCATCTGGCCGATGAGATACGAGCGGACGCCGTACCAGGTGAGCGCCGCCACGGCCAGCGCCGCAAGGGCCGCCATCATGTTGAAGCCGCTGGCGGGATCGTATGGCTCGCCCTTTTTTTCGTAGTAGGCCAGCTCCATCTCCGCCGTATCGGCGAACTTCATCGCCGCTTCGCCGAATTTATTGTCCTTTAAAAGGGGCAGGATCTCATCCTGAATGTGTTTGACGCCGGTCTTGCTGGGAATGATCTTATTAAGATAGCGTCCCGTGGCGACATAATAATCTCGGGAGTTGACGGCCACTAAAAGCACCATGCTCCCCCGGCTCCCCTGCTCATAGCCGTTGCCGCCTTCGGCGATGCCTTTGGCCAGCTGTTCGGCAGTGCTCCCGCCGGGAACACGATCCATAAATACCACGCCTACATGAACGTCATACTTGGCATTAATGGCCGCTAACTTTTTTTCCAAGTCACTCCGAAGCTTGGCGTCGATGTTAACCCCGGGCGCGACAGAAACCAGCGCGTTCCCCCCCCGCGCCGAAGTAGCGGGCGTCTTGCCGCCAGTCATCTGCTCCGCCACGGAAGCCATTGCCGTCGAGGCGATAGCGAAAACGAACGCCGCGCAGACCATCATGAGAAAGAATAGATTTATCTTACCGCTTTGTCTTTTCACGTTCACCCCTCCTTAAGCCAAAAACATCTTAGCGATGAAATAGACGATGGGCAGTGCAACGACCGCCGGAACCAAGGGATAGAGCAGCGATTTGTTCTTGTCGTAGGGAAGGCTTCCCACCATTTTGCCGGTCTGTCCGTTCATCATGAAGGTATAGGCTTTCCCCTCGTACTTCGTGGTGAGGATCCAGACGGGGGCCATGGCGTAAGTGACTTTGCCGCCCTCCTTGGCGATGAATTTCTCCTTCACCGCCACGTTGTCGTAGCCGGTAACGGTATCTTGCAAGACCCCCACAGCGCTGGTCTCCACCCGCGCATCAGCTCGGGGGACAGCGGCCTCGGCGTCCACGTCGTACTTATCCGCCAAGTAGCCCGTCAGATAGCTGGCGCTAAAGGGCACGAGAGCGCTGTAATCGAAGGGCTCGATGCTTTCCATGTAGGTATCGTCCATCTTTTCGCTGCCATCCACGGGAATCCGCGAAAAGCGCATGGTACCCTCACGCTCGCAGTCATAGACACTGGTTTCGGTGATCGTCTCGTCCTCCGTGTCGTAAACATTGACGCTTTCCGCCCGGAAATTGGCATTCGCCGTAACCGCCGAGTCAAAGAGCCAGAAGGGGACATACATGGGCTGGACATCCTCCACCCGGTTGTTGGCGGTAAAAGCCGCCGGCAGAAGCATCTTGCCTTCGTAGAACTTCTTGAGCGCCGCCACGGCGTCCTTCTTCGTCTTGACAAAGGGGATCACATAGTCGGGCTTCATCATGCCGTCAAAGCGGCTCGGCACCATCGTCGGATTGCCGCAGTAGCAGCACTCCGTGGCCATGGTGTTCTCGTCGCAGACGAGGGTCGCGCCGCAGGCGGAGCAGGTAAAGCTCTTTAAGGCCTCCGTTTCCGCTGCGTCCCACTCGCTGCCTGCGCCTGCCGTATCCCATTTTGCTTTCTCGGCCTGCGCTGCTTTCGCCGCTCGTTCCTGTTCCTTTTGGAACATTTTCTCGACGGTGTCCACAGTGAACTCAGCGCCGCAGTATTCGCAGGTAACGTTTTCCGCCCCCGGCTTAAAGCTCAGCGGGGCCGCGCAATTCGGGCACTTATAAGCAACTGTCGTATCTGCCATTATCCATCACTCCCTTATATACCGGCCATCATGCGTCGATCCCGACCTAAAACGGCCACCTTCCTCTCCGCGGATATTGCCATTAAGCTTGCGCCTTACCACAGTTAGAGCAGAATTTCCCTGTGTTCTGCGTGCCGCACGAGCAGGTCCACGGCCCATCAGGCTGAGGCTTGCCGCAATTGGAGCAGAATTTCCCCGTGTTCTGCGTGCCACAGCCGCAGGTCCAAGCAGCCGCAGGCGCCGGCTGAGGTTTGCCACAGTTGGAGCAGAATTTTCCCGTGTTCTGCGTGCCGCAGCCGCAGGTCCAGCCTGCCGCTGCGCCTGCGGCTGCCGCGCCGCCGGCGGCAGCGCTTCCCGGTCCCCCTTGGGGCGGCATTGGCTGCTGCGGCGGCTGTCCCACCGGCTGCCCCATACCGAAAAGCTGTCCGGCATTCATGCCCCCCGCCTGTCCGGCGAGGCCCATGCCCATGAAAGCGCCCATCGCACCCATGCCGCCTTCGTTGTTGGCCGCGTCCACCATAGCCGTAGCCTGCGCCCCGGCGATACGGGCCGCCGCCATGGCCGGATTCGTGAGGGGCGTAGAGAACTGAAGATCCTTGAGGCGCTTTTCGTCCTCGGGATTTGCCGTGACGCTGGACACACCGAAGGATACCACCTTGATCCCGCGCTGCTCGCCCCACTTCTGGCTCAAGACCTCGTTTAGAGCGTCGGCGATCTCCATGGTATGCCCCGGCAGCTCATCGTAGCGAATTCCCTGGGCGCCGATCTTGGCAAAAGTCGGATTGAGCGCCATCAAGAGCTCGCTCTTGAGCTGACTGTCAATCTCGCTGCGATCGTAAACGTCCTCCACGTTGCCGCAGACGTTCGTATAAAAGAGAATAGGGTTTTCCAGCCGATAGCTGTACTCCCCGAAGCAGCGGATGGAAACCGTGGCGTTAAGGCCAATGGTCTGATCGATGATGCGGAAGGGAATGGGCTGCGGCGTCCCGTACTTGTTGCCCAAAATTTCCTTCGTATTGAAATAGTAAATGCGCTGATCCTTCGCCGTGTCGCCGCCGTAAGTGAAGCGCTTCCCGATGCGCTTAAAGACCTCGCCGATGCTGGTGCCAAGGTCGCCCTCAAAGACCGTCGGCTCCGTCGAAGTGTCATAGGTGTATTCCCCCGGCTCGGCGCAGACCTCCACCACTTTCCCCTGCTCCACGATGATCATGCACTGGCCGTTGGCCACGGCGATACCGGATCCGTTGGAGATGATGTTCTCTTCGCCGCTGGTATTGGAGCTGCGCCCCTGCGAGCTGGTGCGCTTTTGCCCCTTCGCCACCAAAATGTCCACATCGAGGGCGTTGCAGTAGAAGAACTCTTTCCACTGATCGGCTAACACGCCGCCCGCAGCGCCCATGGCCGCCTTAATGAGTCCCATGAAAATTCCTCCTTTAATTCGCCGATGTCCCGGCGTTTTCGGTTATCTCAGTTATCATGTAAATGACGCGGCCGCAGGAAAGAGCGCTTGCGCCATACATTCTCCCCCCCATCAAAAATCAACGCGGTAGAGCTTCTTCGCCCGATCGTCGTAGACTAAGACATCGTTCCCTTTGACGAGCGCCACATCGAAGGGGCGCATGTTAAGCTTAAGCTCCGTGACCATTGCCCCCGTCTCCCGGTCAAAGACCCGAAAGTTCCCCATAGCCCTGGCCTGAATGACGTAATTCGCCGTGACTACCCATCCCCGAGGCTGATCCTCACTGCCCTCGAAGCGGCGGATTTCTTTTCCTCCCCGATCAAGGTAGATAAGCGTCGGCTCCCCCTCGTGCGCCCCGCTCTTCTTTTCGTCAACCGCGAGGTAGAAGCCCTTCTCATCGGCAAAGACAGGGACGACGGCGCCTTGAAGTCTGAGGGGCGCACGACGATAATCCTTGATAATCTCTTTCTGTTGGGTAAAGTCGCCGCCGGAAAACGTCCCCGTCAAAATAGCGGCCACGCCGTGAACCATGTAGAAGGGGCCGCCTTTCTCTCCGCCTGCCATCGCGCCCTCTTGGAATTTTTTGCCTTCCACGGCTTTCTTCCCGTCGTAAAAGCCGCGATTTCCCTTTCCTGTCTCGTAAGCGACGACCTTACCGTTCGTGGCTAAAATATGGAGCCCACGATCATAGGACTCGCTTACGGCGACCGGAGGCGACAGGGTCTCCTTGTCGTAATCCACCTTGACCAATTGGGTCTTGCCGGTTCCGGGCGTCTTCCCGTGGTAATAGATGGATTTCCCCATGACGACTATCTTGGATCCTCTGGCGTACGACTTCGACTCGAAGTTTGCAAGGGCGTAAACTTTCCCCTCTCGGTCCCCGATCTTGAACGTCTCCACTGGCCGCGTGGAGGTCGTCTCTCGGGGAGGAAACTTCGGCTTCGCCGTCGGCTCGCCTTTCGAACCGCTTCCCGAAGAACCGCCCGAACCGCCGCCGCACCCGGCTGCGAGAATGACAGCCAAAAGGACCGTCATGAGCCCCACGAGCGTTTTCTTGATCATTTTCCTCCTCCTCCCTCCTCTGCTTTCACGCAAAAAGACCGCAAGAAAAAGTCTTTTCTCTATCCCTCAGAGATACTTTACTTTTTCATGCGGCCTCTCCCCCTTTTGATCAGTACGAAATGCAGCGTGAGATATATAATTCTGATAAAAAACACTGATAAAATAAATCCGTCAGGCTGGCGCAGATTTTTGTCCTGTCGGGGAAAGGAACCGGACGCACAGCAAGAGCTATACGGAGGATTTGTTGACAATGGCAAAGCGAAAAAGATGCGCCAAACAGATGGATAAATTTATCAAGGATTCTTATATTTTAATTATACTCAAATTTTCTGAAAAGGAAACCCGACAAAAGGCGGACAATCTGTGTCAACGTTCGCCCCCTTTATCAACAGGAAAGTTTCTTTTCTTCTCCCTTAAGATACGGCATCCCTCACAACAGATATCCCTCTTGAAGAGACACAATCCCGATTTTTCCGCCGTCGGCAATCATGTTTTTTTCATTTTTTAGGCATATACACCCAATGCGTTGGCTAAGGATCTGGATCTCCTCCCCGGAGTCCGTCGTAATGCGAAATTGGCGTTCTCTTTCGCAGCGGGCAGCAGCCCCGTATCAACGCTCCGTCCGGCTTTTAGGGAAGACGAGGCGGTAGAGTTCATAGGGTGGCTGCTGCTCCGGCGGATAATTGATGGCCGACGTCGTAAAGTAGATACTCCCGTCCGGCGCTAGGGCAAAGGAATTCACCCAGCGGAAATCCTTTTTGAGGGGCAGAATCGTCCCCGCCTCATTGGTATTTTCTGCTTCCACATCAAATTCCCAAACGCCCTCGTCGGCCAGATCCCCCATGTAGAGATATCCGTTCCGCAGCACCATGCCGTCGGTGGGCAGATTATGAATGTTCACCCAGCGAATCGCCTTCTGCCGCTCGGCGACGGTCTTATCACGATCGCGAAGCGCCGCCGTCTTCACTGCGTAAAGGCAGTCGCCTAAAAGTGCGGAAAAATAAAGCTCCGCTTTATCCTTGGAAAGCTCCAGACCGTCGCTGTGGGCCATTTTTGTAAAAAGGCCGGTATGGGGGAAATAGATGCTCTGAAGGTTCGCCCGCACCTCGGGAATATCCGTCAGCGCCCGCCACGCCTCTCCAGTGGCGAGATCGAGAGCAATGATTCCTCCGTGCCCCGAATCGGTGATATAGGCAAAGCCGCTCCCGTTATCGATGCGCACATCATCAAGATACGTATCCGGCAGAATCGTCTCCGGCGTAAACGTATACGTCTTCGTGATCTCCCCGGTCGCGGGATCGACGCGGCACAGCTTCGCCGTCTTTGGATCGGCATCCTGCCCGGGGAGCTTCGCCGCATCCAGCAACCAAAGTGTGCCTTCCTCGTCCGCCACGACGCTCTGCACGTTCACCAGCGGCGCGTCCGTAAGGATGGGCTGCGGCGTGCCCCCGATCAGCTCCGCCACCTTAAAATCCGGATGATTTTCCCATGTGGGATAGCAGACGAAGATGCGCCCCGTAGGCGTCACCGCGACCCCCGTCCACTGGTACGCCGACTGCGCCACCAGCTCCGCCGCCGGCCCCTCGCCTAAAACGTCGCTCCCTTTAACATCCGCCTCTGCCGTTCCCGCGCAAGCGACAAACGCTACCAGCGCCAGAGCCGCCGCGCCAAAAAGATTTCTGCCCCATTTTTTCATATCGCTGCCCCCTGTCAAAATACTCCTCTTCATTTTATCATACCGAATATCGTTTCGTCCTCTATTTTAGGATCCTCTGTTTTCCTACGGGCAGGCTACGCCTCATGCTCTCCCATCGAAAGGTGCATGGCGTTTACTGCCTGGCCCAGCGCCAGACCGCCGTCGTTCGGGGGAACGAGATGGTGGCGCAGGACCGTAAAGCCGCTCTTCTCGAGCTTTTCCGTAACGAGATGAAGGAGAAGTCGATTCTGAAAGACGCCCCCCGATAGCGCCGCCGTGGAGATTCCCGTTTGTTCCCGCGCCGCCCGGCAGCCGTCGGCGATCGACGCGGCCAGCACGGCGTGAAAATCGGCTGCCAGCCTCGCCGGCGATTCTCCCGCTAAGCGCGCTTTCGTCAAACGGGCGAAGATTTCCCGCACCGGCAGGCAAAAAAAACCGTCCGCCGCGAAACGGAGGGACGGCGCGGCGGCGGAACGTATTCCCGCGGTTTCGGCCGCCGCCTCTAAATACATCGCCGCCTCGCCTTCGAAGGTCGAGGCACGGCGAATTCCAAGGATAGCGCTGACCGCATCGAAAAGACGCCCGGCGCTCGTCGTCGTCACGCAGTTGAGTTTCTCATCGGCCATCAAAAACTGCGCCGCCACCGCCCGCTCTGTCCCCAGCCCCAGCGCTTGCGCCGTCTTCATCGCCTTCATGGGATCGATCTCGTAGAGAAGATTCACCGCAATGCGCCAGCCTTCCCTCGCGGCGCGATCGCCCCCCGCCCAGAGGAACGGCTCCAGGGCCCCCAGCCGTGTAAACCCCCGGTAGTCGGCGCGAAGGAACTCCCCGCCCCAGACAGCGCCGTCCGTTCCGTAACCGGTGCCGTCAAAGGCCACGCCGATCACCGGCCCCGGCGCGTCGTTTTCCGCCATGCAGGACACGATATGCGCGTAATGATGCTGCACCGCCCGCACCGGCTGCCCCAGCTCCTTCGCCAGCGCCGTCGTCTGATAGCGCGGGTGCAGATCGCAGGCCACCGTCCGCGGCGCAATCTCCAGAAGCGACGCCAGGCGGTCGATGGACTCGCGCAGCGACGCCAGCGTGCGCAAATCGGAAAGATCGCCCACATAAGCCGACGGGTAGAAAAGATCGTCCTTCCCGAGGCAAAAGGTATTTTTCAGCTCGCCTCCGAGAGCCAGCACTTCGCCGCGCAGCCCGGCGGAAAGCATCACCGGCAGCGGCGCGTAGCCCCGGCTGCGGCGCACCATATACGGAGCGCCCTCCGCCCAGTCCATCACCGAATCGTCAGCCCTTACCCGGATACGCCGGTCATGAGACAAAATCTCATCGGCAAGAGGAAAAAGCGCGGCGCGGGCCTCGCCGTCCGTCCGACAGATAGGCGCGCCGGCGGGATTTGCGCTCGTCATAATGAGGACGTCCGGCATATCGATCCCATCGGGATAATCAAACAGCAGCAAATGAAGCGGCGCATAGGGAAGCATGAGGCCGATCCGCCCCAGCCCCGGCGCGACGCCGTCTGCAACGCGGCCCTCAGGACGCTTTTTTAAAAGCAGAATCGGCTTTTGCGGTCCGCTCAGAATCCCGCGCGCGGCCTCGGGAACTTTTACTTCCCGCTCCGCCGTGGAAAGATCGCGCGCCATTACCGCAAAGGGCTTCACCGGGCGTCGCTTATCCCGGCGAAGCCGCGCCACCGCCGCCGCGTTCGTCGCGTCGCAGCAGAGATGAAAGCCGCCGATCCCCTTGACAGCGACGATTCCTCCCGCAGCGATTCGCCGCCGCGCCCGGGTGATAGCCGCCGCGCCGCGCTCCTTCCCATCTAATATATAGACTTCCGGCCCGCAATCCGGGCAGCACACCGGCTGCGCATCGTAGCGCCGCGAGGCCGGGTCGTCATATTCCGCCGCGCAGGCGCGGCACATAGGAAAGGCTTTCATGCTGGTATTTTCCCGATCATAAGGCATAGCATCAAGAATCGTCAACCGCGGGCCGCAGGCCGTGCAGTTAATAAACGGGTGCAGATACCGCCGGTCTCGGGGATCAAAGAGCTCGCGCCGACATCTCTCGCAAACAGCAATATCCGGCGAGACAAAGACCGCTCCCCCCTCCCGGGCGCTTTCGATAATAGCAAAGCCCTGCGCCACGAATAACGGCAGCGCTTTCTCCGTCACGCGCAGGATCGCCGATCGCTCCGGCGCGTTCGCCGTCAGCGCGCGGCGAAAAGCGGCCATGTCGCGGGCGCTTCCCTGCGCCAGAATTTCCACATACGAGCCCTTATTGCACACGCTCCCCAAAATCGCGTGCGCCGCCGCCAGGCGGCTGACAAAGGGGCGAAATCCCACGCCCTGCACGATACCAAACACGCGCCAGCGCCGCGCGATACGGTCTCCATCTCCCGCCGCCATAGAGCGCTCCCTCCTTTCGCGCAATATTTCCTAAAGTATACCATACCGCAGAAACTTTCGATACGAAAGGAAATTTTCCCGTGTGACAAAATCACGGACAGGCGGATAAAAATATCATATACTATGAACATAAAGAAAGGAGCGATTCTTATGGAACCAATTAACATTACGCAGGATAACTTTCAGCGCGAGGTGCTCGACGCGAAAGGTCCCGTTCTCGTCGATTTCTGGGCGGCGTGGTGCCAGCCCTGTCAGATGCTTTCCCCGCTCGTCGACGAAATAGCGGGGGAGGTCCCCGGCCTTAAAGTCGGCAAGGTGAACATCGACGAACAGCCCGATCTCGCCGCCCGCTTCGACATCATGAGCATTCCGTGCCTCATCGTTTTCCGCGACGGCAAAGCGGTCAATCAGTCGATCGGCGTCGTCCCCAAGGACACGATTCTCAATCTGGTGAAGTGACCGTTAAAGCAAATCCCCCAAAGAAAACCGCCGGCAGCAGACGATCCTGCTGCCGGCGGTTTTCTTTGGGAGACACGATATGGCTTTCCAATTATTGACGCATAAAAAAAAGAGGTGTAAACTTGTTTCAGTTTTCACTCGCTTTAACGTTTTGAAAACGTCCTAATATATGAATGCAGGAGGCCTCTTTATGTCTGACAAAAAAAGCCGCGATACCGCCGATCTTCTGGCCGACGCCACCATCGCCGACATTTTCCACGCCGCCAAGCAGCTCGACGGCGTCGCCGTAAAAACGAAGCTCATCGAAAGCCCTTATTTTTCTTCCCTTTGCGGGGGAACCGTCTACTTGAAGCCGGAGAATCTGCAAAACACCGGCTCCTTTAAGCTGCGCGGCGCTTACAATAAAATCAGCCAGCTCTCAGCGGCAGAGCGCGCCAAGGGCGTCATCACCGCCTCGGCGGGAAATCACGCGCAGGGCGTGGCGTTTTCCGCGCAAAAGCTCGGCGTCAAGGCCGTCATCTGCATGCCGGCAACCACCCCGATCCTCAAGGTCGAGGCCACTCGCGCCTACGGCGCCGAGGTCGTACTGTACGGCGATACGTTCGACGACGCCTACGCCCGCTCGCTGGAACTGCAAAAAGAAAAGGGGTACGTTTACATCCACCCCTTCAACGATATTCAGGTCTTACTTGGGCAGGGCACCGTCGCCAAGGAGATCATCGACGACTGCCCCGATATCGACGCGATTCTCGTCCCGATCGGCGGCGGCGGCCTGGCGAGCGGAATCGCCATGGCCACCAAGCTCGTCAATCCAAAAGTCAAAGTCATCGGCGTCGAACCGGCGGGCGCCGCCTGTATGGAAGCCGCCTTTAAGGCGGGCAAAGTGGTGACGCTTCCCGCCGTCGATACGGTGGCCGACGGCTGCGCGGTCAAGACGGCGGGGGATCTGACCTACGCCTTTTGCCGCAAGTATCTTGACGAAATCATCACCGTCTCCGAGCTGGAGATCATGTCGGCGCTGCTTTCTCTGATCGAAAAGCACAAGCTCATCGCCGAAGGCGCGGGCGTTCTCTCTCTGGCTGCGCTCTCCAAGCTGAAGCTCCGCGGCAAAAAGGCGGCGGCCATCATTTCCGGCGGCAATATCGACATCTCGACGATCTCCGCCCTCATAGACAAGGCGCTCATCGCCCGCGGCCGCGTCTTCTGCTTCGCCGTTCAGCTTCCCGACAAGCCCGGCCAGCTTCTCAGCGTCTCGCAGATACTGGCCGAGCAGGACGCCAACGTCATCCGCCTCGACCACAATCAGGCGATGGTCACCGACAGCTTCAAAAAGGTTCAGCTCACGGTCACCTGCGAGACCCACGACGAAGAACATATTCAGCGGATCATCGCCGCTCTGCGCCAAGGCGGCTTCATCATCGACCGCGTCTATTGAGCGATTTCCGCCGACCCATGGCGAAGCGTCCCCTTCCCTGCGTATTAACGATCACGTCATCCTTCGCCGGATGCACAATGCGGAAGGCGTTTCGGGTCGTTTTTTCACTAATTACAGCATACGAATTATATCCGAGTTGGGGACGTTTGTTTGTCCCCTTTTTCATGTTTGTTTTTATTAAACCGAATTGTCGTCCCCAATGCCAATATGCTAAATCGTATGTATTTATGGAAAAAATTATCCTAGGAGAACGCCGCCTGCTTTTTCGTGAATTTTCCGGTGCGATTTCGCCGATTTCATGCTATACTGGTAGAGAATGAAACTTCCGCCCTAACCCGGGGGCTTACTGAAGAGAGGCGAAAGGATTGGCGAAGCTGCATACGAATTTTACCGGCCCGACGAAATTGGTGCCGCAGGTGGATCAGGATATCGACCGCTATATTACGGCGCACCCCGATGGAAATTTCGACGAAGTGCTGAAAGCGGACGATCGCTGGCCCGTTTTTTATCACCTGTCGGATATGCGCGCTGGTCTTCTCGGCTGGTATGACCTCTCCCCCCAGGCGGAGGTGTTGGAAATCGGCGCGGGGTTCGGCGCTTTGACGGGACAGCTCGCGGATATGGCGGCGCATGTGACGGTCATGGAGCACTCGCTCTTTCGGGCGCGATCGCTGGCGAAGCGCTGGACGGAGCGGGAGAACCTCGACGTATACGCGGGAGACCTTCTCGATATGCCGTTTCGCCGCCGCTTCGACCTCATCACGCTCATCGACGTCCTGCCGCGGCTGGCAGGGGGAAGCGCCGAGCTTACGCCGTACGTCGATTATCTTCGTGCGCTCCAGGAGTATCTGACGCCCCACGGCCGTATCCTGCTGGCGATGGATAACCGGCTGGGACTGAAATTTTTCTGCGGAGCGCGGGATTCGTATTCGGGGGAACCCTTCGGCGGCCTGAGCGCCGCGCCGAGCGAAGGCCACATCTTTACACAGGCGGAGATCCGCGCCGTCTTAAAAGCGGCGGATTATCCCTATGTGCGGTTTTACTACCCTCTGCCGGATTATCGCCTGCCGCAGCTGATTTTCAGCGACGCGCATCTTCCGGGCGCGAATGTGGGCGACGGACTTATTCCCTATGATCCGACCTCAGACACGCGGGTACTGTCGGAAACCTATTTGTACCGCTACATCGTGACGAACGGTCTGTTTCCGCAGATGGCCAATTCCTTCCTCGTCGAATGCGCCCAACAGCCGCGTGAGCAGCCGGGCGCAGATTTTATCTCGCTGGCGGCGGATCGGGAACCAGCCTGCAATATCGCGACCTGTGTCAAAGGACGGGAAACTGTGACCAAGCGGCCGCTCGTCGCGGCGGGCGAAAAAGGGCTGCGCCGTCTGGAGGAAAACATGACAGCCCTAAAGGCGCGCGGATTAAACGTCGTCCCGCTGGAAATAAAAAACGGCGTCGCCCAAATGCCGTTTTGCGAATTCCCGGTGCTGTCGGACTGGCTGAAGGAGCGCGAAAAAAGCGAGCAGGCGCGTGTCCGCACCGTATTCGACCGTCTGCGGGCGGCGATCCTACAAGCGTCGCCGCCCGCCCCCGACGAGCTGAACTTCATGCGCGACCTGGCGCTGGGCGCGGATTGGGGCGTCGTTTTAAAGCGGGTCTATGTAAACATGGTTCCCGACAATATCTTCTATGACGACGGCCGCCTGATTTTTTTCAACCAGGGGCTGACCCTGGAGAACTGCCCGGCGCGCTATGTGATGTTTTTGGCGCTCTACGAGAGCGCCGCGGAGCTGGAACGGCTTGATCTCCTGGACGAGCTCAAACAGCATTTTGATCTGGCGGAGCTTTGGGAGCTGTTTGTCGCCGAACAGCAGAAATTCGTGGAAGCGTGGCGGCGGTACGACGTTTACCACAAGTTTTACGACTGGGCGGAGATGGATCCCCGCCGCATGGTAAAAAACCGGCAAATTCTCCAAATTATCGGCAACGAGTAGACCGGTTTTGCCACGAAAAACGGGAACCGAAAAACAGGAAGAAACGATGAATTAAGCGCCCGTAAAAATGCCTACAAAACGCGTAGGGATTGACAAGCGCCGGGGTATCTCCTAAAATGAAGGTACTTCGGGCTTTACAAGGCAAGGAAAAGTTCGACAAAGAAAGGGATCGATCGATATGGCAGAAAATCTGCTGACCATCTGCGATCTTCACGCGAGCGTGGACAGCAAAGAAATATTGAAGGGTCTTGATCTCACGGTGAACCGCGGCGAAGTGCATGTCCTGCTCGGCCCCAACGGATCAGGAAAATCGACGCTGATGAACGCCATCATGGGGCATCCGCGCTATGAGGTGACCACCGAAACGATGACGTTTCTCGGCGAGGACATGACGGCGCTCCCCACCTTCGAGCGGGCGCGGCGCGGGCTGTTTTTGTCCTTTCAGGCGCCGGAGGAGATTCCCGGCATCACGGTGGAGAATATGCTGCGCACAGCGAAGCAGGCGATCACCGGCGAGAAAATTAAAATCATGGCGTTCAAGAAAGAGCTCAAAGCGGCGATGGAAGAGCTTCAAATGGACGCTTCTTACGCGGAGCGTTATATGAACGTGGGCTTTTCCGGCGGCGAAAAAAAGCGCAGCGAAATCTTGCAGCTGCTCATGCTGAAGCCGAAGCTGGCGCTTCTTGACGAGACGGATTCGGGACTCGACGTCGACGCCGTGCAGATCGTGGCGAAGGGCGTCAGCGCCTTTCATAGCGCCGACAACGCCTGTCTCATCATCACGCACAACGCGCGGATCCTGTCGGAATTGCACGTCGATCGGGTGCATGTCATGATGGAGGGGCGGATCGCCGAAGAGGGCGGCGCCGGGCTCATCGACGAGATCAACCGCCGGGGATTCACACATTTATTGGACGCTAAGAATTGAAGGTACGGGCATGAGCAAGAAAAAAACATTTGTCGAAGACATCGAGCGGACGCTCTACGACATAAAAAACGAGGACCGGCCCCTCTACCGGACGGAAGAAGGACTGACCGAGGAGATCGTCCGCGACATTTCGGCGAAAAAGAAGGATCCGGCGTGGATGCTTGAGTTTCGCCTTCACTCGCTGGACGTATACAACCATACCCCCATGCCCGCCTGGGGGCCGGATCTTTCGGCGCTGGACATGGACCATATCGTGACCTATGTGCAGCCTGACGCGCGCATGGCGGGGCGCTGGGAAGATGTGCCCGAGGGCATCCGGGACACCTTCGACCGGCTGGGGATTCCCGAGGCGGAAAAGACGTCGCTGGCAGGGGTCGGCGCGCAGTACGACTCCGAGGTCGTCTACCACAGCGTGCAGGAGAGCCTGCGCAAAAAGGGCGTTGTCTACACGGATATGGAAACGGCGCTGCGTGAGCATGAAGCGCTGGTGAAGGAATATTTCATGAAGCTGGTGCCGCCGAAGGATCATAAGTTTGTGGCGCTCCACGGCGCGGTCTGGTCGGGCGGCTCCTTCGTCTACGTCCCGGCGGGCGTCGACGTCAAGATCCCGCTGCAATCCTATTTCCGGCTCAACGCGCCGGGAGCGGGACAGTTCGAGCATACGCTGATCATTGTCGAGCCGGGGGCGAGCCTGCATTTCATCGAAGGCTGCTCGGCCCCGAAATACAACGTGACAAACCTCCATGCCGGGTGCGTGGAGCTGTACATCAAGGAAGGGGCGCGGCTGCGATATTCGACGATCGAGAATTGGTCGCGCAACATGATGAACCTCAACACGAAGCGGGCGCTGGTGGAAAAGGACGGCATTATCGAATGGGTGTCCGGCTCCTTCGGTTCTCACGTTTCCATGCTCTATCCCGCCAGCATCCTGCACGGCGAAGGGGCGCGCTGCGAATTTACCGGCGTGACCTTCGCCGGGCATGGGCAGCACCTCGATACCGGAGCGACGGTCGTCCACGCCGCGCCTCATACGTCGGCGAATATCAGCACCCGGAGCATATCGAAGGACGGCGGCGTCGCCGTCTACCGCAGCGCCGTCAAAGTCGCGCCGGGCGCTGATCACGCGCGCTGCTCGGTAAGCTGCGAATCCCTCATGCTGGACAGCGAGTCGCGGGCGGATACGCTGCCGGCCATGGACATCGCGGGGGACGAGGCGGATATCGGGCACGAAGCGAAAATCGGGCGGATCAGCGACGAAGCGATTTTCTACCTGACAAGCCGCGGTATCCGCGAGGACGAAGCGCGGGCCATGAT
>CAJPUA010000004.1 GCA_905373705.1 uncultured Schwartzia sp.
GAGGAAAAGATGCAAACCAAGCTATTGATTTGGGGATTAGGGAAAGATTTCCAGAAGTTATGGCCGTTCTATCAAGCAGAAATACGAAAAGGGAAAGTCGTTTGTGCGGGGGGGGTGGACAAAAACTCGAACACTCGGATGGATGCATTTCCTGTCTTTTGTAAAGAAGAAATTGCGTTGGAGAATATTGATTATTTGGTGATTTCTTCATCGGATCATTATTGGGAGATTCGGGAGGAAGCGCTCACTATGGGGATGGATGCCGCTAAGATTATTGATGGGAGAATTTTTAGTGTTGACGGATTTGATTTCTGCCAATTCGAGCAAGGGCATCGGTTGGGCGAGCGAATTTTCGACGGTTATTTTTCTGACAGCAGTTATTGGCATCAGGTGCGGCGCTATGATGGCCCTGGGGTAGAGGTTACCTTGGGGAAAAAAAGCTACGTGGGCAAATCGTTGATTGAGCATGGAGATCAGGGGCAGGGCGTTATAGAGATCGGTCATTATACGGCGATCGCTTGGGATATTGAATGGGATCTGGGGTTAAATTTGGATCATGATTATCGGCGGGTAAGTTCTTATGGTGTTACGCATTTGCCTGAGGAACAGCAGGCTTTTTTCCCCTCGCGGGACGAAGGTTCTCCGAAGATTACCGTAGGGTCAGATGTCTGGATCGGCAAGGGATCATGTATCAAAAGCGGTGTGCGGATTGAAGATGGAGCGGTAGTCGCAGCACACAGTAATGTTGTCTGTGATGTTCCCGCGTATACCATTGTGGGAGGCAATCCGGCCCGGTTTATCAAGCAGCGGTTTTCGCCGGATATTGTCAGAGCGCTGTGCAGTCTTTCCTGGTGGGAATGGCCGGAGGAGAAAATTCATGAGGCTATGGCGTATTTTAATGATCCGGCAGAGTTTGTCCGTCGTTACACCGGGGCCGCATGGTAAAAGAATACTTTCCTGACCATACATAGATGGGGAGAAGAGCATAACTTTGCAGGACGTAAGCAAGAAAGGAAAGGAGACATTAATTTGGGGATTTTTACGGATAAGACGTTGATGATCACCGGCGGTACGGGATCGTTCGGCAATGCGGTGCTGCATCGCTTTTTAGATACAGATATCAAGGAGATCCGCATCTTTTCACGGGATGAAAAAAAACAGGACGATATGCGTCGGATGTATCAAAATGACAAGATTAAGTTTTATATCGGAGATGTACGTGAGCCGCATAGCCTGAAGGATGCGATGTATGGTGTGGATTACGTATTTCATGCTGCCGCATTAAAGCAGGTCCCGTCCTGTGAGTTTTTTCCTCTTGAGGCGGTGAGAACGAACGTATTGGGGTTAGATCATATGTTGACGGCGGCGATTGAGGTGGGGGTCCAAAAAGTTATTTGCCTCTCTACGGATAAAGCTGCATATCCCATTAATGCGATGGGGATTTCTAAAGCGATGATGGAAAAAGTGGCGTTAGCAAAGTCCCGCACGGTGGAGGAAGATAAGACGGTGATTTGCTGTACACGATATGGCAATGTCATGTGTTCCCGGGGCAGCGTGATCCCCCTCTTTATTGAGCAGATCCGGGCCGGTAAGCCTTTGACCGTCACTAATCCTCAAATGACACGCTTCCTTATGGATTTGGAAGAAGCGGTTGATCTGGTAATATTTGCCTTTACCCATGGGCATACCGGCGATTTATTTATTCAGAAAGCGCCGGCCAGTACCATCCATGATTTAGCTTTGGCGGTGCGTTCCCTCTTTGATAAGGGGAAGAAAACACCGATCCGGGTAATCGGAACTCGCCACGGCGAAAAGCTATATGAAACGCTAATGACGACGGAAGAGCGGGTAAAATCTATAGACATGGGACAATATTTCCGAATTCCTCGAGACGAGCGAGATCTGAACTATGAGAAATACTTTTCGACTGGCGATGAAGGAATTTCTCGAGGAGAAGCCTATACTTCAAGTAATACGGAACGATTGGATGTGGATGGAGTCAAAAACAAACTTTTGACGGTGCAGTATGTAAAACAAGCGCTGGAGAGTTGGGATATGTGATGAAGATTTTGGTGACAGGAGCAGGCGGCTTTTTAGGAAAGAATCTCGTTGCTTCTTTGCAAATGGAGAAGTACGAAGCCGTTTCTTATTGCCATTCTGATGGAATAGAGCGGCTGCGTGAAGCGTGTCGAAACGCCGATTATGTCTTCCACTTGGCGGGTGTGAACCGACCGGAGACAGAACAAGGTTTTTACGAAGGCAATGTGGCGTTTACTGAGGCCGTAATCCGGGCTTTGGAAGATGCTGCCTGTCCTGCGCCAATCGTGTTTTCGTCTTCCATACAGGCAGCTTTGGATAATCCTTACGGAAACAGTAAACGCCAGGCGGAACAGGTGCTGCTTGATTATGCGGCACGATCAGGGAGACGGGTATGGATCTATCGGCTGGCGAATGTGTTCGGAAAGTGGTGCCGACCACATTATAACAGTGTGGTCGCGACATTCTGCCATCAAATTGCGCGAGGGCTGCCCATTCAGGTGAATGATCCGACGCGTACACTAAAACTGGTTTATATTGATGATGTGATACAGGAATTTTTGTCCAGGCTGCGAGAAGCGCCGATTGAGCCATCGGGATTTCGTGAAGTATCCGCCACTTATACCTGTACGTTGGAGGAATTGGCGGAATGGATAAAATCTTTTGCGGACTGCCGAAAGACACTGGCGCTGCCGGATCAGGAAAATGTTCTGCTCCGTCATTTATACAGTACATATTTGAGCTATTTGCCGGAGAACGAACTTTCTTATCCGCTGCTCATGCACCGCGATGCGCGGGGATCGTTTACAGAATTTATTCGGACAGTGGGACAGGGGCAGCTTTCTGTCAATATTTCCCATCCGCACATCGTCAAGGGAAATCATTGGCATCATTCTAAACACGAGAAATTTTTGGTCGTCAGCGGGAAAGGGGTTATTCGTTTTCGGAAATGGGGCGACAAGAATGTGATTGAGTATCCTGTTTCCGGTGATGACTTGGTGGTTGTAGAGATTCCTCCCGGCTATACGCATAATATTGAGAATACCGGGGATACTGATATGGTAACATTGATGTGGGCAAATGAGAATTTTAATCCTCAAAAACCGGATACCTATGCAATGGAGGTCTGACGATGGAAAAACTTCGGGTTATGACAATTTTAGGTACGCGACCGGAAATTATTCGCTTATCAGAGGTTCTTAAACGTTGCGATAGATATTTTGACCACCAGTTGGTTCATACCGGACAAAATTATGACTATACGCTGAACCAGATTTTTTTTGAAGAGCTGGGACTGCGTGCGCCGGATTATTATTTGAACGCTGTTGGTCAAGATTTAGGAGAAACCATAGGCAATATTATCGCAAAGTCTTATGCTGTTCTGCAAAGAGAGCAGCCGGATGCCGTTTTGCTCCTGGGTGATACTAATTCGGCACTGGCGGCGATTGCCGCTAAACGGCTTAAGATACCAATCTTCCACATGGAAGCGGGAAACCGTTGTTGGGACTGGAATGTGCCTGAAATGATCAATCGCAAGATCGTGGATCATATTTCGGATGTCAATCTGCCGTATACGGAACATTCGCGACGGTATCTTTTATCTGAAGGAATCGATGGAAAGACGATTTTTGTCACTGGCTCGCCGCTGCGGGAAGTTTTCGAAAAGCAGCGAAAGGCAATTGACGAGAACCACGTTCTGGAAGAACTGCAGCTTTCGCCACGACGGTATCTCTTATTATCGGCGCATCGGGAAGAGAATATTGATCATGAGAAAAATTTTCTGTCGTTGATGGAGGCGATTAATGGTATCGCTGAGCATTACCGTCTGCCGGTGATCTATTCTATGCATCCGCGGAGTCGAAAGTTTATTGAGCGACGTCAGTTTAAGTTTCATCCTTTGGTACGAAGTATGCAGCCATTTGGTTTTATGGCTTATAATAAACTCCAAAAAGAAGCTTTTTGCGTACTGTCCGACAGCGGGACCCTTTCGGAGGAGAGCGCGATGCTTGGTTTTCCCGCAGTTTTAATCCGTACGTCAACGGAGCGCCCCGAAGTCTTAGATAAGGGGAGCCTGGTGATTGGCGGGATCACAGAGAGGAGCATCAGACAGGCTGTGGATGTGGTGACAGGTATGCTGCAGGACAGAGAACGGGTGGTTATGGCTGAGGATTATGAAGATTGTAATGTTTCTGCTAAAGTTGTTAAAATCATTCAAAGTTACACGGATATTGTCAATCGAACAGTTTGGCGGAAAATATAACCCGACTTATAAGAAAAGAGGAATTTGGCGTGGATCCTTTAGTATCAATCATTATTCCGGTTTATAATGGTTCCAATTATATGCGGGAAGCACTTGACAGTGCACTGGCACAGACATATTCGAATATTGAGATTCTTGTTGTGAATGACGGTTCGAATGATGGAGGGAAAACGCGAGATATTGCGCTTTCCTATGGCGATAGAATCCGCTATCTCGAGCAAGAGAAGAATGGCGGAGTTTCTACGGTACTGAACATGGGGATCCGTGCTATGCGGGGCGAGTACTTTTCGTGGCTGTCTCATGATGATGTTTATTACCCAGAGAAGATACAGGCAGAGATAGATGCTTTACGGGCAGCTGGCAATATGGATGCGGTGGTATATAGTGGATGGGACACCCTTCTGATGCCGGAGCGTAAGGTGGTTCCGTACGAAGGGTTACGACGGCGTTATCGAGACGTCTATATCCACTCGGGTTTGTGTGCGGAGGCGTTCGGGTTTATCGGCGGCGGCACTCTTTTAATTCCACGCAGTTGGTTTGATCGCTATGGACTTTTTGATGAGAGGCTGCGGGGGACGCAAGATGATGTAAAATGGTTTGAAATGTTCCATGATAAAGAACTGGTTTATGTGGACGAACATTTGATTCAGTCTCGATCGCATGAGATGCAGGTTACATATCGTTACTCGGGATTTCAGAAGGAGTGTGATGAGCTTTACCTCTGGATGGCAAAGCAGGTTGCGGAGGAGGACACCCAACGGGCAGGACTGACATTATATCAGTTTTTGTGCGGTTTCTTGGGGGCTGTGGGAAGTTTTCCCACGGCGCGTGAGTATGTGCGGGAAAAATTACAGACGATGGCTCCCCCCAAGGATGCGGCAGAACGACTGCAATCGTTTCGAAGTTGGCTGCAATCATTAGGGGGCACTCAGCACGGGATCTATCTTTATTGCGCGGGACAGCGCGGAGAAGGGTGTGCGGCAGCGTTGCGGGGAAGAAAAATTTCTATCGCCGGCATAGCGGATTCCGATTCCAGTAAATGGGGTAAAGAGATCGCAGGAATGACGTGTCTTTCTCCACAAGAGCTTCCTAATGATGCGCTTTTGATTGTCACCAAAATCGAGGCAGAGGGATTGCGCCGCCAATTACGCCGCGATGGATTTCGGCATGTGGTCACTTATGAAGAAATGGAAGAGCGGCTGTTGATGGTTCCGGTGATCTGATACTGGTATCATGGCATATATAAAGAATAGGAGTATCGAGGCGAATGCACAGAGGGCAAGAAAGAATATTAAAAGAGGAAGCGGAAGTTATGCGTGAGCCTTTAATCAGTGTGATCGTGCCGGTCTACAATGTCGAAGGATATGTGGGGAAGTGCATAACATCACTTTTGCAGCAGACGTATCCGAGATTTGAGTTGATTTTAGTGGATGATGGTTCGACGGATGATTCGGGGAAGATTTGCGATCGATATGAGGAGAAAGATGAACGGATACGGGTGATCCATAAAAATAATGGTGGCGTTTCCTCTGCCCGCAATGCGGGCGTCGCCGCGATGCGAGGTGAGTTTCTGGCGTTTGTTGATCCGGATGATTGGGTGGAGCCGTCTTATTTGGAAGAACTGGCGGCTCCTCTATTGAAAGATGAAACGATTGATATGGTCGTCGGCTGCTTTTATCTGCGGGAGGACGGGCAGGGGGTACCCATCAGCGAAGGGAAAAAAGGGACAGAAGGCTATCTGGCAACGAAAGACAGACTGCGGCAGATGATGGATGGGGTATATTGGGATGAGTCTCTTTGCGGCAAGCTGTATAAAGGAGCCTTGTGGACTGATTTTTCTTTTCCCGATGCGATGCAAGTGGGAGAAGATTTGTACGCCAACTGGCAGATTTTGCAGCGGGCAAAGAAAGTCTACTACACACCGTCCCAGCGCTATCATTATGCGCTGCGTGAGGGGAGTTTGACCAACAGTCCTCGACCAGAAAATCGATTTGGTTTCTTGACGGCCCTTCATGAGATCGAAAGTACAAGGGAAGCTCGGGAAGATACGGCGCTTTATCGTTCCGTTCAGACGCGGCTCTTTGATGTTTATCGAGATGTGGTACGCCGCATGGTATTAGATACACAAAGAGATTACACGGCGAAGGTCCAGTCTGTTGCGCAGGCCATGAGTCAGCAGGTGACGGCAGCCGCTAAGGCTTGTGTTGAGGAACCTGAGATACGGCGTGTGATGGTGGAGCGTTCAGGCAGCTATAACGATATTATCAGCCATTATCAGAAGTTTCTTGAGGAGCTGCGGCTCATCGCTGCTAAGGAAAAACTCTATCTTTACGGAGCGGGGACGTATGCTATGGCGGCGCAGAAAGCTTTGTCTGCGCAGGGGATTGAGATTCGGGGATTTATCATCAGCGATGATCGGACGGCACTCTCTCACTCACCGGACGGAGAACATCCTGTTCTGTTTTTAAGCCAGCTCCCGGTGCACGAAGCCTATACCGGCGTTTTGATCTGCTTGGGGCTGCGCGATATGGAGGAAGTATTACCAGGCATCCGGAAGAAGGGGGTTCGACGGATATTTTACTGGTGAGGCGGTAAAGTATTTGGATTGGCGTCACGATATAATAGTATAAATTAATTTTGCAGGGAGGATTCACAGGTGAAAGCGATTATTATGGCGGCGGGGGTCGGCAGCCGGATCAGCCGGCATGTGGATAAGCCGAAGTGTCTGCTGGAGATCGAGGGGAAGCCGATTCTGCGTCGGACATGCGAAATGCTGCTCAAAAATGATATTCAGCCGACCATTGTGGTAGGCTATCAGCATCAAATGATCGAGCGGGAGATTTCGAGTCTTGGGGTTACGACCCTTTATAATCCCTTTTACCGGGTGACGAACAGCTTGGGGTCGCTGTGGTTTGCGCGGGAATTTATTCCCGATAATGAAGATTTATTTCTCATGAATGCCGATGTATTTTGGGAACAGGATATTTTGGATATTCTCCTCAAGGAGGATAAAAATGCCCTTCTTTTAGCCGATTCCTCATTAGTGCGGCTAAATGAAGGGGATTACTTCTTCGGCTGCGAGGGCAATAAGATCGTCAAGTATGGCAAAGAGCTGGAGCGTGAGATACGCACCCACGAATATGTGGGAGTGGGGCGCGTTAAACCGGCGTTTATGGCGTCATTCAAGGCGATGATGAATTATCTTATCGAGGCGGAGCAGTATAATTTCTGGTGGGAAGATATCCTGTACCGGTGCAGCGCCGAGCAGGACGTTTATGTGCGGGACGTGGCCGGGCATTTCTGGGCCGAGGTGGATTATATCGAGGATTACGAGCGCATTATGGACTATATTTGGAAACGCAGCAAGAAGGACGATACGAAGTAAACGATCGGGGATAGATAGCCATGGATGATACGGAAGCGATCGAACTGGATCCGGGGCATTTGCGCAAATTGCAGCTGGAGCTTTTGGAGATTTTGCTGGAGTTTGATCGAATTTGTCAGGCGGCCGGTATCCGTTATGTGTTGTCATCCGGTACGCTTTTAGGAGCGGTGCGGCATAAAGGTTTTATCCCCTGGGATGATGATATGGACGTCGATATGCTGCGTTCGGATTATGAAAAGTTTTGCCAGGTCGTGGATCAGTTGATCGATCGTGAGCGGTTTTTTTTCCAAAATACGGATACAGATACTGGCTATCGTTGGGTTTTCGGAAAAATGCGGCGGAAAAATACGGAATATATCCGTATCTGGCAAGGGCATTTACGACAAAAAAACGGGCTGTGCATCGATGTCTTTCCTTTGGATCCCGGGAGTGATAGCAAGGCCAAGCAGTGGCTGTTTTTCCGGGGGGCTTCGCTTTGCCGGAAAATTTTATGGTCGCCGGTAGGCGCGCGGCAATGTCCTTCGTTTATAGAACGCGGATTCTTCCGCATATTATCGGCGATTCCCCGGGATTGGGTCTTAGCCTGGTACCGTAAAATTGTGGAAAAGAGCGGGCGGAGCGAGCCGGGGGAATGGTTGGTTTCGTACAATGAAGACGACGTTTTAGATAGAAAATATCGGCGCGCCTGGTTTGAAAAAACAGTTGCGATGGAGTTTGAGGGATATCAATTTCCGGCACCGCAAGGATATGATGAGGTTCTGAAGCTTCTATACGGGGACTATGGGAAGCTTCCCGCGGAAGAAGAGCGCCGCAGTAAGGCGACGGCCTGCGCCATTCGTTTTTCTGACGGCGAAGCGCTGCATGCCGGTAAAGACGCGTGAGCCTCTTCATCAGGCGCTAAAATGAGAAAGAAACAAGAGGGCGTTTACGCTGAGATAGGGAGGATAAAGATGAAGGATCGGGTTATGCGTGATCATGTGGACTTGAATTACAATGATGTGCAAAAATTTTTTGACGAGCGGGGCGGCAATGACGAACTGAAAAATAAGTATAATTATGTGTTGTTTCAGGATCAGGAGCCGGAGCTTGCGGCTTGTCGCGATAAGCAGGAAAAAGAGAAGATCGGCGCGATGCTTTCCCTGGGAAAACCGGTGCGCGTGCTGGATGTTGGCTGCGGCATAGGCCGCTGGGGCGAGTATTTGTTAGCGCACGGGGCGTATTATGTAGGCATCGACGGCAGTGCAAAAATGATCGAGAGAGCGGAAATCAATCTGAAAAATTATCCGACGAAAAAATTATTGGTCGGTTTTTTTCAAGATCTTCTGACGATGCTGGAAAAAGCTGAGGAAACGGCT
The DNA here is from genome assembly GCA_905373705.1 of uncultured Schwartzia sp. Classification (GTDB taxonomy): domain Bacteria; phylum Bacillota; class Negativicutes; order Selenomonadales; family Selenomonadaceae; genus CAJPQU01. The sequence goes on from CAJPUA010000004.1 coordinate 9,038, forward strand.
CCGTTTGATCTCATATTGGTCAACGGGGTATTTATGTATGTAAACGACGCGGATTTTCAGCAGGCGTTAAGAAATATCAAGAAGGTTGCCGGCAAAAGCTGTGAATTTTATATGAAAGAGAGCATGGGGGTCGAAGAAAGGCTGACGCTGAATAAGTTTTTTTCGGATGGGTTAAATCAGCATTACAGCGCGATTTACCGCTCCATTAAAGAGTATCGGGAGAACTTCCAAAAAGAGTTTGCTCCCGAATATACCCTCGTGCGCGAAGGTGCGCTTTTCGATGAGGAGTTACGCAACCATAAAGAGACGATCGATTATTATTTTTTCTGGAAACGACAGTAAGATAGTAATCAATATTTAACGATGGGGATGAGCGCGGTGCGTTTATTTACGGTTGGCCCGGTAGAGATGCGTGACGAGATTCGCGAGCTGGGCGGCGCGGCGGTGCCTTATTTTCGGACGCCGGAGTTTTCTGAGATGATGCTGGATTCCGATCGGCTGCTGAAAAAAATGATGGGGACGGCGGAAACGTCCCAGTCGATCTATCTGACCGCTTCCGGCAGCGGCGCCATGGAAGCGGCGGTTCTGAACTGTTTTACAGCGGAAGATCGGCTCTTGATCGTCAATGGCGGTTCGTTTGGTCAGCGATTCGTGGATATTTGTCACACCCACGGGATCCCGTATGAGGAGATACGATTGTCCTTCGGCGAGGTCTTGTCGGAAAAGCATCTGGCGGCCTTTGCGGATACGCCGTTGACGGGGGTTTTGGTCAATATTGATGAAACATCGACGGGACAGCTCTACGATATTCGGCTGCTGACCGATTTTTGCCGGAGGCGCGGGCTTTATCTGATGGTGGACGCGATTAGTTCCTTCCTTTGCGATCCTTATGAGATGGATCGATCGGGCGTTGATGTGACGATCATCAGCTCGCAAAAGGGACTGTGCGTGCCGCCGGGGATGTCGGTAGTGGTCTTAAATCGGCGGATCTGGGAGGCGCGGGTGGAAAACAGCGCGCTCCGGTCGCTTTATTTTGATTTTCGCGCGTACGCGGCGGATTTTAAGCGCGGGCAGACGCCCTTTACCCCGGCGGTGGGAATATGCGTGCAAATGCATCGGGCGTTGCGTTTGATTGACGAACAAGGCTTGGAAGCGTATTTAGCGCATATTGCGCAGGTGGCCAGGGATTTTCGTCAGAAGGCGGCGCGGCGATTGCCGGTTCGTGTGCCGGAATACCCGCTTTCGAACGCGATTACCCCGCTCGTGTTTGCGCAGGGGGAGGCTTATCGTGTCTTTGAAATATTGAAAGGTTCGTATGGCGTTATGGTAAATCCCACAGGCGGCGCTTTGCATGACAAAGTATTGCGTGTGGCGCATATCGGGAAAACGGACGTGAAGGATAATGATTTTCTGCTGGACTGTATGGAAAAAGCAATCCGGCAGGCACAAAAGTAAGCTGAGGCTATATGCCGTTAAATCCCCCGGCGATGCCGGAAAATGAGATCGTAGACGATCAGAAAGAGCCCGCTCTGATGTGAACGTAAAAAAGAGCGGCGCTCTTTTTTACGTTTCACGAGAAACGTTTGCTTTGGAAAATTCCCCATGATTTGGCGGCCAGATACAAAACAAGGCCTCCCTATCCTCATCGCCTGTGAGAAAAACGAGGAAAATTTTTAGGACGATAACAGGGAAAAACGCTAAGCAAAGCGAATATTATGTAAGAAATGAAGAATAAAATCCAGCTGCGATAGAGAATGGCGTTTCAGGTCGCTTTTTCCGAAGAAATTTCTTTCCAACTATTAAGTACGGGCAGCAGCGCCAGCGTTTTTCGCCCGACGCCCGCGCCGTAAAAGCGAGGAGGTTGTCATCTTGCGTCAGAACAAAATCACTTCGTCAGATTGGTTGAATCTTATCGGCAAGGATCGCCTGCAAGCCTATCAGGATTCTTACGCCCAGATGCACGGCATCAGCCTCGTATTCCTCAACACCGAGGGCGAGCCTTTGACGGTGCGTTCCAATGCCTCGCTCTTTTGCTGCGCTGTCGCGGAAAAGAGCAGCCAGCGATGTCGCGAGGAAAGCCATCGTGATCTGGCACGGGCCAGAATGCGTGGCGACTTGGAGATCAATCCCTGCTTTTTAGGGCTGATGAATTTTATCCTTCCCATCTATTACGATAATGAACTTGTCGCTTACTGTACCGGCGGTGGGGTAGCGGATGAAAAGACCACGCTGGCGCCGGAAGTTATACAAAATTTTCACGTCCCGCACATCAAAGCAGAAGAATTTAAAAAGATCGCCCGCAATTTTCAGCTCAGTCTGCGCCTTCTCAATCTGGACGTAGCGCGGATCATGCAGCACAGCTTCGGCGAATCCGGCGAAAAAAACGAAGATATCTTCGAGGGTAAGCTCAGCCGCCGGGAAGCTGAGGTCGCCCGGGCAATCTGCAGCGGCATGACCAACAAACAAGTCGCTGACGCGCTTTTTATCAGCGAAAAAACGGTGAAGTCCCACGTTTCAAATATTCTGGTGAAGTTGAACCTGCGGGATCGGATTCAGCTGGTGGTGGATTATTGCCGATTCACTGGCGGGATTGGTGACGCAAATGAGCATAAAGAGAAAAATTAATATTTTTGTCGCGCTGATTGTCCTGCTTCCCGTGCTCGCCCTTTTAGCTGCATCACATTACGTATACGAGCAGCAGCGCCAGCAGAATATGCAACATTATTTGTCAGTCATTATGACACTGGCGCAGGAGATTGCGACGGAACGCAGCGAAACAATCCGTGAATCGGCGACGATCTTAGGAGCAAGTCCCTCCTTCCGCTCGGCGCTGCAGGAAAAGGATACTGTAACACTGAGCGAGCTTCTGCGCCGCTACGAGGAAACGCTGCCGTTTGTGGACGCTGTACTGGCGGTGGATGTGGAAAATCATCTCGTGGGAAAAAGTCGCCTCGAAAGCAAATTCGTGCCGGATACGATCATGAGTCAGGCGGCAGCGCATGCTATGCGCGAACGAGAAGGGTGGTTTTCCGAAGAAGTTCTGCCCTTGGAGGAGCTGTTCGCAAAATCCAGCCCGGCCTATGACCGGCTGTTGGTCAGAATCCAGGGAACATCCCCCGCGGAAGATCCCTATCTGCGAAAGGCACTGACTGAGGTCAGCGTGATCCCCGTGTTCGATCGGGTGCGCGGCGAAAAAGTCATCGGCGCCGTAATCGTCTTGGATGCGCTAAATAACGACAAATGGCTGCTGGACCAGTTCGGTTCCCGGATCGACGAAGTGTTTCTGGCTATCTCCATTGACGGAATTCGCATATTATCGAACATTATTACCGGGGAACAGGAAAATTATATCGGTAGCCGCAGTCCCCAGGAAAGCGAAGTCACCGCCGTGCGTGAAGGGCTGCGATTCGGCCGGCAGTATTTCCCAGCCAGTCAGGAAATGCACGTTTTTCTGGATAAAGACATTAAAAACAGCGCGCAAGATGCCGTAGCTACCATTGGCGTGGGGATTCCGGAAAGTCGGTTCAGCATGATTATCACCAGCCAGTTCAAATGGGTACTGGCTGTCGCCGCCGTCATTATGCTTTTCATGCTGGTTGCCGGGAATCGCCTCGCGGCTACATTCAGCCGCCCGATTGAAGCGATCATTCATTCCGTCCGCCGCTACGGTGAAGTTGAGCTGCAAAACGGCGCTTTTTCCCGCAGTCAGGATAAGGATGAGATCGCGGCGCTGGCCGATACCTTCCACCAGTTAGTCGATAAGATGGGAAAAAAAGAGCTGGAACGGAAAAAATATATGAAAGCGCTGCGCATCAGCAAGGAAAACGCCAGCCAATTAACCGAGGAGCTCAAAAAAAATAACAGCCGTCTGGAATTTATGGTCAATGAACGCACCGGGCATCTTCAGTTGGCCATTGAGGAACTCAAGAAAGTTGATGTGGCAAAATCGAATTTTATGGCGAATATCAGTCACGAATTGCGCACACCCTTAAATGCTATCTTAGGCGCCGCTGAGCTGTTACAGGAGGGGATCTGGGGCAAATTGACGGAAAAGCAGCACCGTTACGTGCATAACATCGATGACAGCGCGCGCCATCTCCTGCAGCTGATCAACGACGTATTGGATATTTCGAAGCTGGCCACGGGGAAAACCTTACTAAAGCCAGAACCTTTCTATATAAAGGAAGTCATTCAGCAGGCCGTCAGCGGTATATCGGCTATGGCGGCGGAAAAAAATATTCTGATCGAAACCGAAATCGTGCCGGAAGATTTTCGCGTAACAGCAGATCTGCATAAATTTTTAGAGATCCTGTACAATATTCTTTCCAACGCTGTCAAATTCACGCGCGATCATGGCCGGATCGATATTCTGGTCCATAAGGGGGAAACGACCTTTGACGTTGCGGTGCGTGATACCGGAATCGGCATCGCGCCGGAAGATCAGGAGCGGGTCTTTCGGGAATTCGAACAGGTGGACAGCAGCTATTCACGTCAGTATGAAGGTACGGGATTGGGACTGCCCAACGTCGACAAGCTTGTCAAGCTCCACGGCGGCAGTGTCCGTTTGCGCAGTCAGCTTGGCATCGGCACGGAACTTTTTTTCATAATGCCGCTGGATACAGAAACATATCTGAACGGATAAAAGCAGGAGGCCTAAAGCATGACGACGGTACTCATCATCGACGACAATCGAAAGAACGTGGAGCTGTTACGCGATTTCATTGAATCGTGGGGCTACGCGACGCTGTCGGCTTACCAGGGAAAGGAAGCGCTGCAGATCGCGCAGGAAAAACGCCCTGATATTATCCTGTTGGACGTCATGCTGCCTGGCATGAGCGGCTTTGAAGTGTGTCGGGAGCTGAAGGATACCACTGCGACGCAGAATATCCCGGTCATTTTGATTACCGCGCTGACGACGCCGGAAGATCGGGCCAGCGGCTTTGCCGCCGGCGCCAATCATTTCATGACGAAGCCGGTAAGTTATAAGGAACTCAAGGCGATTCTGAAAAACTTCGCAGAGGAAAAAACACGGCTGGACAGCATGGAAACGCAAGATCTCGTTTTAAAAAAGCTCTATCAAGCGCTCTACCGATTGCTGTGTGTCGATGATCACGGTATGGAAGACGAACGCATGGATTTTTACCGCCATGTATTCAAGCATTTGGATCTGCCGAACACGCTGGGAGAGAAAGTGCTCTACGTCCTCTGGTTCCAGCCAATCTATCAGCGAAGCAAAAAACATCAGGCGGATTTGTTCTTCTTGCAGGATCTCTTTCAGGGGTTAAAATGCACGGAATGGTTGCGCCCCTTGGTCCTTTTCAGTTGCACGCCCTATAAGGACCGTGATCCGGAGTTGGCGTCCTCTCTTAAAGCGCAGGGCCTCATGGATATCGCTCAGCTCTGCTATGAAGTGAATCGCTTTGATACCCTGCTGCAGGGAAACGATTTTCATAAGGAAAAGGCTCTTGCCGTTTTTAAGGAAGAGCAGCAACGTTTCGCGTACTCCACCGCTTTCACAGACGCATTGGCGAAAGAACTGGCCGATCAGGAACTGCGCAACAGGATCCGGCAGGATCTCGGTCATCGCCAGCCCTAAGATTCCCTGCTCCATCGAAACGACGAAAAAAAGAACGCCGTTGGGATTTTATCCCGGCGGCGTTCTTTTTTTGCGCCCAAAGGCGGACGGCTCGTGGGAAATTAAACCAAATTACGCCTCTTAGAGTAAGCGTTGAAAATCGCTCCTTTATAAAATGAAATTGGCGGGAGACGAACGTTTGCTGGATGCGGCAAAGATAAGCGAAACCGCAGGTGTCAGAACAGCCGCGGCGCGAAAAAGGGGGCGAGCGGGCGCGAAGCGGTAAACACAAGTATCCCAAGAAAAAATAATAAAAGAAGAAAGGGTGACATGCAAATGGGAGCAAAAAAGATTTCTTACTGCGTGGTAGCCGCCGCTTGGCTGGCGGTATTCTGCCTGTTCGGCTATCGAGCGACCTTCGCCGTATTTTCCGGCCCAATGGCGGAAACCATGCATTGGACGGGCGCGCAGGTATCGTTAGGCTATTCGCTGATGATGACCCTCTACGCGACCACAGCTTTTTTCAGCGGGATGATTTTAGATCGTTGGGGCACTAAACCTGTTTATACGATCGCGGCGATTTTCTGTATGCTAGGCTTTTATCTGACGGCTCGGGTGGAAAGTCTGACTGCCTACTACGCAGCCTACGCCATCTGCGCCGGGATTGGGACGGGCATGCTGTGGGTATCGTCTACGGTATCGGTGCGCAAATGGTTCGTCGGCGGCAAATACGCCACTATGTGGGGGATCGCTTTCGCCGGCGGGCCAATGGCCCAGGTGCTGCTCAGCCTCGGGGTAAAGCCTATGCTGGTAGAAAATGCTGCCCAATGGCGCATCGCCATGACATACCTGAGCTGGATTTTTCTCCTGCTGCTTCTCTTAGCAGCGTTTCTCGCCAAAAAGAATCCGGATCAGTACGGCCTCCAGCCCTTTGGCGAAGCCAAGGCGGCCCCAGCCTTAGCCACAAGCGGTGCACCGAAAAAAGAAGAATTTATCTGGAACATCCGGCAAGCCTTTGCCACGTATCCTTTGTGGGCGGCGATTATGTGCTTTATGGCCTGCGTCAGCGGTGAATTTCTGATTTGGACGCAAATCGTCCGCTATTGGACGAAAGATCTTGGCATGGCGCTTAATACCGCGACCAATCTCTACGTTATTATCGGTGTCGCGGGAATCTTCACGATGCCGCTTTTGGGGATGTTCGCCGACAAGCTGGTTCGTATCTTCGGGGATGAGATCAAAGCGCGT
>CAJPUA010000005.1 GCA_905373705.1 uncultured Schwartzia sp.
TACTTTAAGTGTATAGTTAAATATGCCTCATGTCAACATCTTTAGCTTTAAAATAGAATAAAATCATCAATTCCATAACTTGTTTTTAGAAGGAGGCGTTCATCAAGCAGAACCTTCCGGAGGAGTATTCGCAGCACATTCGTGCCACGCCACGCAGCCCGCTGGAGCTTAAGTCCGGAACACTTTTGCCCTGCGTCCTCATCTCCGGACTGAACTCGGACTTGCCCGGCAACATGGTCGCCCAGATTTCAGAGAACGTGTGGGATACCGTATCGGGACGCTATCTCCTTATTCCACGTGGTTCAAAGGTGATCGGCACATACGACAATCAGGTGGCCTATGGCCAGAGCCGCGTCCTAGTCATCTGGAGCCGTCTCGTCTTCCCTGACGGTTCCACGTTGGTCCTGGACAACTTGGGTGGTGCGGACCAGTCGGGCTACTCCGGGTTCAAAGGTGTAGTGAACCGGCACTGGGGCAGTATTATTTCATCGGCGTTGTTGGTGTCGCTCTTAGGAGCCGGTGTTGAGATTGCAGCCCCTACGAGCAACGGTGACCGCGACAAGGAAGACCCGCGCTCCATCCTGGCAGAGAACGCGGCCAGTGCTGTCGCAGAGGCTATGTCTCAGATCATTCAGCGGGAGGTCAACCGGCAACCGACCATCAAGATAAAGCCAGGCTACCGCTTTATGATCTTTGTTCAGAGGGATATCCTTTTCCCAGCAGCGTGGCGGTAGAATAGTACTGAGAGTAGCCCTTTGAAACGGAGGAATGACACATGCTATTGCCAAAGGATTTCGTGTCCACGATGTCGAATGAGGAGAAAAGTAGGATCATAGATGAAGCGGATACGTTGGAGGAGCGTGGCGAAAAGGAAGCTGCACATCGTCTTATGAATACCATCCCTATGAATCCTATTTTGGCTGATGGGATGAAGAGGACCCTGGGTATACAGAAGATGAAGGATTGGGGGTATAACCTCAATGATGCTGTGAAGCTGTTCGGTGAGGGGTGGTTGAATGGGTAATCTGAAAAAGCTTCTGCTGCATTCTCACTCACTCTGATGCCAGGGTGCGACCAGAGCAAACATCGAACGGAGGAATGACACATGCTGTTGCCGAAGGATTTTGTGTCTACGATGTCGGATGAGGAAATGGACAGGATTATGGATGAGGCTGACGTATTGGATGAGCGTGGCGAGAAGGAAGCCGCTAATAGCTTGAGAAGGAAGATCCCTGTAAATCCTATTCTTGCGGACGGAATGAAGCATGTTCTCGGCCTTCAAAGGATGCGAGAGTGGGGATACAACCTGAACGATGCTGTGAAATTATTTGGTGAAGGATGGCTTAATGGATAATCTGAAAAAGCTTTCTACGGCCATTCTAAATCACTCCGATGCTAAGGGGCGATTAGAACGAACGTATCGTAAGAAAAAAGTTAATGAAACGCTTGCAAACACTACTGCCATATTGCGGGACGTTGCCGGTTCCGGCAACGTCTCCGATATGCTGGATGCCGAACAGCTCTGCATCAACCTCGAAAAGGCCCTCTACGCGCACACGCCGGAGGATGAGGCACGGTACGACAAGCAGATCGTCGAAAATATGGCCATTCGCGGCTCCCTAGACGACATCTTGGACGTAAAGGGATATCAGGCTCACTTCGAGCGCCTTAAAGTTCTCGGCGTGAACCCGGACAACCTGCCTAAAGGCGAGTCCTTTGAGACCAACTGCAACCGGCAGATCAAGTACCTTGGCAGTGCGAAAAACGGCTTCAGCGAGCCGGAGGAGAAGGACTTTTTTGCGGCGCGGCAGGAGAACCTTCGTGCCGTCATCCTCATCTGCCGAGAACGCCAGCGCGAGGCATTGATGCCCGAAGCCGTGTCCGGCGAGCTTGCCGGTATGATCACGGAGGACACCGGCGTCCAGGAGCCCACGATACACCTCCATCCCTACACCAAAGGCCAGTGGTTTGCCGGCAAGATCATCCGCGCAGACGCAGAACACGGCAGGTGCATCCAGCAAACTGCCTCCAAGCTCTTCACCGTTCACAGGTTTGAGAAGCTGGAAACAACGCCGGAACAGGGGCAGGACCTGAAGATCACCTACCCCAAAGACGGCGCTAAGGCAAAGCTGGATCCCATTGCGCAGAAGCAATCCAGGTCGCTGCACCGATAGGAAGGAGGCTTCTCACCATGACAGAGGAACAACGCTGGTTTTGGCAGCAGCCTGACTGGCTTTCAACCCCTGTATTCAGCGACGAGACGTATGTGTTTGCCAATCAGCTTGCGGAACGCGAAAGGAAGCTGTTGGGCGATATGGGAGTTGAGCTCTATAAGGCGACGATTACCCAGTCTATGGCAAACAACCTATACTGCAGCTATGCCATTGAGGGTGAGAAGTTGGACGAGGACCTCCTCCGTTCGTCGATCATGAAGCGCCTGAACATGGACATCCCCGATTGGAAACCTTCCAGTATGTCAAGAACATACCGAGAGGATAAAGCCGTTCAAGCAGCGTTATTTCTGCTAAATGATAGAGAAACGCTCTCCCCGGAAAAGCTGGAGGAGACCCACGTTATGCTGAGAACGGAGGAACGTGGGACCTGGGGAAAGTTCAGAAACACTTCGGAATACATACGGGATGCACAGCAGAATGTCGTCTATGAGGCACCTCCTTCGGAGAACGTTCCCGCGCTGATAGACCAATTTTGCCACTGGTGGAACGAGGAGCGCGTCACGCTCCCTGCCTCGATCGGGGCTGCCCTTGGTCATGCCTTTTTTGTCGTAATTCATCCCTTTGAGGATGGTAATGGGCGCATGGCACGGCTTTTAGCGGATAAGGCGATGGCCCTCGGCATGGATGAACCCTATAGGCCCTACAGCATGTCCTCTGTAATCTATCAGGGGCTCTCTCAGTACTATCGGGCGCTTGATCAACTTCCGGAGGAGAACGGAATCCAGAAGTTTGTAACGCTGATGGCGCACATGCAGTCTGATGTGTTGGACAAGGCTGTGATACGCATGAAGTCCGTTAAGGACATGGAGGCCGTCATCTCTATTGCTGAGGCTTCTGGAACACCGATCACGCCTCTGGGACGTGCGATGCTTAAAACGATGGCCCTGGAGCCTGAGCGAAAGATATGGACACCCTTTGACGCTTCGCGCAACGTGAGGGATGCCGGAGACGAAGATCCATGGGACGTGTGGAACGCGCTTGTTGAACGCGGAATAATACAGGGCAAGAACATTGCATCTCCAGCACATTTGTCCCCATCCCCAAACGGCGCAAAAAGGCAATCCAGGTCGCTGCACCGGTAGGAGAGGCGGGAGAGATCGATGCGTCTTTTCATAGCGGAGAAACCGAGCCTGGCCCGTGCGATCGCCGCCGTGCTGCCTCAGCCGCAGAAGGCTTCAAGGCTCTACATTGAGGCCGGAAACGACGTCGTGGCATGGGCTGCAGGTCATCTCCTGGAACAGGCGATGCCAGAGCAATACGACGAGAAGTACAAGCGCTGGAACCTGACCGACCTGCCCATCATTCCGGAGGAATGGAAGATGCTGGTCAAGAAGGAGAGCAGGGACCTCTTCGACAACCTCAAGACCCTGCTCAAGAAGGCGGATTCTGTCGTCAACGCCGGGGACTGCGACCGTGAAGGGCAGCTACTCATTGATGAGATTCTGGAGTACTGCAAGTACAAAGGCCCCGTGCAGCGCGTCCTTATCAGCGACACGAACCCGGACGCCGTGCGAAAGGCCCTGGCCGAGCTCAAGCCCAACGAAGACTTCCGAGGTGACCGCGACGCCGCACGGGCGCGCAGTCAGGCGGACTGGCTGCACGGCATGAACATGACGCGGCTCTACACCAAACTTGCAGAGAAGAACGGCTACGATGGAGGTCCGCTCCGGATAGGTCGGGTCAAGACGCCCGTCACGGCGCTGGTGGTGTGTCGGGACCTTGAGATTGAGTCCTTTGTCCCCAAGCCTTATTGGGCCCTTCAGGCGCAAATACAGGTTAAGGAAGGGGCCTTCTGGGCGGGCTGGAGGCCGAAGGAGGAGCAGACAGGCCTTGATGAGGAAGGACGCCTGGTCGATAAGGCGACAGGCGAGGAGCTGGCGTCGAGGCTCAAGGGCAAGCCGGCTGTCATAACGAAGTACGAGAGCAAAAAGCAGAGTGTTAAGCCACCGCTGGGGTACTCGCTGCCGAAGCTTCAGATGGCGGCTTCGAGGAAATACGACCTGTCCCCCTCCCGGGTCCTGGAGGTCTGCCAGAAGCTCTACGAGCAGGGGGTCCTCACGTATCCGCGCTCCGACTGCGAGTACCTGCCGGAGGGGCACCAGGGCGAGGCGGAGAAGGTCCTGGCGGTGATCGATGCCCTGTCCTCCCTGAAGTGCCCTGATGAGCTCGACACGGCCCGGAAAACGCCCGTCTTTAACGGCAAGAAGGTAGAGGAGCATCACGCGATCATCCCCTCCTCGTCCTGCAGGGCGTTAAAGCCGCTGGAGGGGGATGAGGCCCTGATCTTTGAGCTTGTCGCCCGCCGTTACCTTGCCTTTTTCATGCCGGACCACGAGTACATGCAGACCGGCATCATCACTGAGGTGGAGGGAGAGACCTTCGTTGCTTCCGGCCGCCGGGTACTGGCGGAGGGCTGGAAGGCAGTTGAGAGGGATGACAAGCCTGAAAAGGATGAGGACGGGGAGGAGCAGGAGGAAGAACAGGCTGCCCTTCCGGTTGTGAGCGAAGGGGAGCAGGGGGAGTGCCGCGACACGAAGCTCCAGGAGAAGCAAACGAAGGCTCCGGCACGGTTCACTGAGGCCAGCTTGCTTCGGGCGATGAACGAGGTCCATAAGTTTGTTGCCGATCCAAAGGTCAAGAAGATTCTCCGTGAAACGGACGGGATCGGGACGGCGGCGACGCAGGCGGGCATCCTGAAGGACCTCATCACGTTCGGCCAGCTTCAAAAGCAGAAGAAGCAACTGATCTCCACTCCCGCTGCCCGCAGCCTGATTCAGGCTTTGCCGGAGGCGATAACTCTGCCGGACCTCACCGCGCTCTGGGAGACGAAGTTTCGTGCCATTAAGGAAGGGACGCTCTCCATTGAGGACATGATGGAGCAGATGGCGACGACGATTCGGGAGAGCATTGCCCAGGCGGGCTCCGTTTCTGTGCAGGGCAGTGGGGAGAAGAAGCCTGTAAAGGCCACGAAGAAGACGGCTCCCAAGGCCGGAAAAGGCGACGTGAAGTGCCCAAAGTGTGGAGCAAAGATGGTCTTGAGGAACGGGAAGAACGGTCCCTTCTGGGGCTGCGGCAACTACCCGACGTGCCGTGCGACCGCGGACGACGACGGCGGAAAACCCGTGTTCAAAAAACAGCATTAGCAAGAGAGGAGATCGTACTCATGCAGAAGTTTCGCGGAAAGGATATAGCGGTTTTTGTCCTGGTGCTGGGCATTTTAGCTGCCGGAGTGTATTCCCTGATAGGCAGCGGCGGCTTGTCCATCAACACGCCGGCCATTGCCTCGATGACGCCGGAGGAACTCGCCGCAGAGAATGAAGCGCTCATGAAGCAATTCCAGGAAGCTGGAAGGTCGATTGGAGGAATAGCGGCATTCACGAGAGACAAGACGGCTTTGGAGTGGCTCGAAAAATATGCTCCTGATGGGCATCCTACTCCGTTACCGGACGACCCCAAAGCTGCCAATGAGGGATTGAAGAAGCGCGTCGCCGACGCCAAGGTGATCTTTGAGGCATTCCAAGCTTCTGAAAAACGGGAAGATCCATGGTTGAGGCAATATTACGGCGAGGAAAACGAACAGACGCTTAAGAAGCTCGGCATCAAGAGCTTGAAAGTTCAAGAGGCGCAGGACGATGAAATTGAAAAGTTTCTGAAGCCTGCAAGGACAACGGCAAAGGCCTTAAAGGGCTTCCTCTCAAAGCATCGTCATGAAATCGCTCAGGACAAGAATTACAACCTTGCGTCGATCCTGGACACCCCTGAGCATATCCTGGGGGTGGTAAAGCCGTACCTTGAGGAAGATGTAGACTACAGTGACAGCCGTTTTGTGTTTCAAGGCGACAACAAAGAGTGGTGGGTGGGCTATAAACTTGACGGTCTGTCCGACGAGCTTCGCCAGCAAATTGTTAGGGGTAAGATCGGCTTGTATCGTGACCTGTACAAGGCCCCTGACAAAGGCAACGGCATTATAGATTTTGCTGCACGATATGATGGCGGAGACATTGTGTTCTTGAACGTGAATTCCATTCTATAATGCGTCGAATTGCAGCGTTGATTCTTCTTGTCGGGGCGGCGCTTGCCGCCCTGTTCTGTTCTGGCCGACTGGTTATGAACACGACGTACTCCGTTCCAGTTGGCTTGTGGTGGCGTGTGGATGAAACGCTACAGTGCGGCGATACCGTACGCGTTCCCATCGCAGCCTTCAAGTCTACGGGCTGGATGCCTGAGCGGTACTGGCGCAAAAACGGTTGGGGAGAAAGCCGGGACTTTCTGAAACACGTTGCCGGTTTATCTGGTGACCTTGTTGAACCCGACTCATCCGGACTGCTGCGTGTGGCAGGGAAAGTCATTAAAAACAGTGCCCCTCTGTCATTCGACAAGGCCGGTCGTCCTTTAAGCACGTTTCCGCTGCCTGTTCGTCTTGCTTCCGATGAAGTCTGGCTCCTTAGCGATTCCCCGCGAGGATTCGATTCCCGCTATCTGGGGCCTGCGAAACGAGAGCAATGCCACAAGGTGAAGCCGATCTTGACGTGGGGCAACAGGTAACGTTCTATTTAGGTAGTATTAATAAAATACTATCTGTTAAGCGGTATTTCAAAAACACGCCCTGCGGGCGGCCCCGACACGCCATAAGGCGGCCGGGGGCAGTTAATATTTAGGCAGCTTCACCGTGAAGCGGCTGCCCTCCCCGAGCCGACTGCTGACCTCTATAGTTCCGCCGTGAGCCTCGACCGCAGCCTTCGCGATGGCGAGGCCTATTCCGCGTCCGCCGGTCACACGGGCACGCGCTGCGTCCGCCCGGTAGAAACGGTCGAAGACATGGGGAAGGTCCGCCGCATCGATGCCGGCCCCGGTATCCTCGACCTCAATGACGGCGCAGCCGTCCCAAGAGCGAAGCCGAACCTCTACCCGCCCCCCGGCCTCCGAATAGCGCAACGCGTTCGAGAGCAGGTTGTCGATCACGCTGCGAAAGCGTTCCAAATCGACGTTTGCCCGGACGTTCCCTTTGAGGCTGCGGTGAAGCGTCACCCCGGACCGAGCGAAAAGCGGCTCCGAGGAGTCCAGGACCGTGGCCAGAAAGGCGCTCAGGTCCGTGTCCTGAAGGTAAACGGACAGAATTTCCCCCTCAAGCCGCGTCAGCGATTCCACCTCTCCGATCAGGTCGCTCAGGCGCTCGATCTCCGTCACACAGAGCGCAAGCCGCTTCGGGGTGGCCTCCCAGACGCCATCCGCCACGGCCTCCACCTGGGAGCGCACCACCGTAAGGGGCGTCCTGAGCTCATGGGCGATGTCCGTCATCAGGCGTTTGCGCAGCCGTTCCTGCCCGGCCAGGGAACGCCCCAGCTCCTCAACCCCGCGGGACAGCATATCCATCTCACGGATCCCGCTGGAGGGCTCCGGCTCCAGATCGTACTCCCCACGGCTGATGCGCCGCGCCCGTTCCGCGGCCCGAATCACGGGTCGGCTCAGGCCTCCGGCGACGACGTAGCCCAACCCGCAGGCCACGACGATCATGGCCGCAGCGCCCACGAGGGCATACAGGGCCACACGGGAGACGAACTCCCGTTCCAGGCGGCTGGACGGAGGGCGTCCGTTCGCGTCCAGGGTCCCAATCCTCCGCTCCTCTAGGCTCAGGGGGATGGAAACGCGGTTTTTCCCCCTCATTCCCCATCCCCGTCCGTGCCCCATGGGCAGGACCCTGTTTCCGCCGGAGTCTAGGAGGACGATGTCCGAGGCCATTCCCCCGGCGGAGGAACGCAGGACGTCCATCACCCGGCGGGGGTTCCAGCCCTCATCCTCGCGATAGAGGGACTCCAGGCAAGACCCCAGCTCTTCCAGGTCGGATGTCCTCCTCCGTCCCAGGTAATCCTGAAACCCCGAAAGGCTCAGATGCCTCACTAGAGCCGGAACGATCACCCCGCCCAGGACCGCCAGCAGAACGTAGAACAGCATCAGGTGGGTCCGTAGGGAACTGTCCTTTTTCGTCCATCCTCTCATAGTTTTCTCCTTGTGGAAAATTTGTCTTATATGGAAGGCAGGATAGAACAAAGATATGAAAAAAATATGAATGATTATATTTAAGAATTCAGATAAAGTAGTCACTATTGATTCGTATAGCCTTGTTCAGCTTTTTTGCGCCGTAAATATAGTATTAAATAGATACTATCTAATAAACGCTATTTAACAAGTCCTTATAGTTTATAGTATCTCATAAATAGGATATTATAAACAGTATCGTATAAATACGGTAAAACAAGAGAAACGCCTCCTTTAGAGGGTCATGGTACGGTAAAATAGAAGATAGGAGAGGCACCCGGCATCATTGGGTGAAGCTGCTTGGGGCATCCCCCCGAAAGGGGGTGATAGCGTGGAGAGAATAACAAAGCTGCTACAAGCTCTAGCAAAGCTTATAGCAGCCATCGCCGAACTTCTTCGGCTCTTCAAAACGCGTTGACATCCTCCGCTAGGGCGTAAGTCCGAGGTGGGGGTCACGGCCTCACTTCGGCAGCCCAAGAAACAACCCCGTCCAACCTCTCCTGGGCGGGACTTCTTAGTTAATTATATCATTTATCGTTTACTCATGATACAAAACGCCCATTTTGGATAAAAGTTATCCTCTCATAAAGATCATCTAACAAAATCAAAGCTCCATTTTTTTCCGCATATTGCTTGAGTTCACGATTGAGCCCCAAACTCCAACTAGCTACCTCTATAGAGTGGCAGAGAGATTTTATCCTTCGCAAGGTTGGAATAAACCCTTCAAACAGAAGGGGATCTTTCTAACTGGAGACTACCGACCCAGAGCTCCCGTACGGGGAGCGCCAGGCGGTCGGCCTTCAGGATATCCTCAAGCTCCTAGACGGGAATACCAGCTTTTTCCTTGTGTCATGCGGTAAAATAGAAGACAGGAGAGGCGCTCAGGACATTGAGCGAAGCTGCTTGGGGCATCATCCCCGGAAACAGAAAGGGGGTGATAGCGTGGAGAGAATAACAAAGCTGCTACAAGCTCTAGCGAAGCTCATAGCAGCCATCGCGGACTTCATCCGCAGTCTCAAAGCGTAATCCCTCACGATAGGGCGTAAGTCCGAAGTGGGGTAACCGGCCCTGCTTCGGCAGCCCAAGAACCAACCCCGTCCGACCTCTGATGAGGCTCCTAAGCGACCAACACAGCTCACTTCGTTCGCTGGTTGTCTGCTTATCCCGGGCGGGACTTCGTATTCATTATACCATCTAAGAAGTCCTATTCTAACTAAACACTTTGACTAAATTTTCTCAAACTGTTTAATATGGAGATTTAAATTAATAAATTTCGCACTATTCTCTTTCATAATTTCGGCTACGTTATCCCAAAAAGCTAATGTATATTTTTTCTTCTCATCTTTTATAGCCTCCGCTACAGGTGCATAATCGCTGTCACCAACAACAAGAATAATTTCGTCAATATCTCTAATAATACCTTTATAGAGATCTTTGCATATCTCTTTGATCAACCCAGTGTCTACTCTTTTCTCTTTATTTTGTGCATTGCGTTGTGGGTTAAAAACCTCAAAACCCGCTTTTCTTGCTGCATTCCAAAGGCTCTCATTTTCAGGAGGACAAGACCCATATAGCACAGCCCGTTTTACATCGGAGAGGTTCCCATCGCATACTATTTCTTTTAGTTTTTGGAAATCGTATGCCCAACCCATATCACAGATTCTATTTTCATGTGCTTCCGAAATCTCTGCAACCATACCTTTTTCAACTGCTGAATGATACTTTCCCTCAATCCAAACATTAGAATTGTCGACATAAATATATTTTCCCATAACTGAGTTCTCCTTTTTTATGTGCATTCTTTCATTAAGTGCTGCTAAGTTGCGCTCCGCGGCCTTTTTGAACTTCTCACCAACGGGCGTCCAATCCGAGAAGTTTGTTGTCTCAGGAATCTCGGAAAAATCGATATCCTCATCCCGAACCATGCGCAAAGCCGCGATGGCTTCCGCCCGGCTGCGCGGATAGTCACTTGGATAATTGCCGCTCATAGGCTTCCCTCTCCTTTCTTTCCGCAACTCGGGCAGAGATGATACGAATCAGCTCAATGCCATTCCAATCTTCACGTTCGACGTACACGACAAACAGTGCCTTTGAGAAATCAGCGATGAATCCTGTTATTCTGCGGCGCGGTTCCTGTCCATCATGAAGCTCATCGGGGAGGTCCATAGCGTTCTCATCAAAAAACACTTCAGCGGCAAGCTCAAACATCACTTTATGCTTACGCCAATTCGCTACGGCCTTCTCATCATCCCATGTGAAAAACAAGCCGCCTAAAGCATACTTGATCTCATCTGCCACGTGCCATCCACTCCGAATCAACCCGGCCTTCTCCGGGAGGGTCTTTTTCAGACATTATAGCGCTTGAGAGTGCCTCACATCAGTTCTTTGGCGGCATTGTCCTCAATGGCGTCCTCGCGGCGGAAGTAGCCTCGCAGGGTCTGAACGGACCTGTGTCCCGTTTGGTTCATGATGGACCGTTCCGTCTTCCCCTGCCGGATCGCCGTCGTGACGAAACCGATGCGCAGGGAGTGGGCGGAGAGATCGAGGGACAGTCCGGCCGCAGATGCCGCCTGCAGGACGACGAGCCTCATGCTTTGGGCGCTCAGGCGTTCATGGGTCACCAGGCCACTCTTGAGTATCCGCCGGAACAACGGGCCTTCTTGAAGCTCCACGAGGGATAGCCACCTCTTCAGGAGCGACGTCGGGGAGGTGGTCTCGTCCCGTCCGGGGAAGATCGCTTTTTGCATCCCCTGTGCCTCTTGGTCCGTCTTTGACCGCCGGACGTTGATGACCAGGACCTCCTCGCTGCCGCGGACGGTCCATTTCAGGTCCGCGATGTCCAGGGCGGAGAGCTCGGATCGGCGAAAGGCCCCGGCGAAGCCCAGTGCCAGGATGGCGGCGTCCCGGATGCCTTTTGTGGTGTCGCCACGGGTCGCATCAAGGAGCATCCGCACGACCTCGACGGTGGCCGCGTCTTTCCTGCTGGCGGGGGCGGCGCCATGCTCTCGGCGATACCCTTTCAGGGTCTTCTTTACGAGGAGAGTTTCGGTTGGAGACGATATCCCTTCTGCTCGATGCGCGGCGGCGATGGCGGCGAGGATCTGCTCGACCGTCGCGGGAGCGGCCCCGCTGTCGGCGAGGCTGGCCACGTAGGCGGCGAGGACCTCCGGCGACGTCGGGAAGGCGGTCGAGACGCCTTCAGCCTGGCACCAGGCGAAGAAGCGTTTCAGGCGTGAAGTGTAGGCCCGGCGGGTCTCGGGAGCCACGGAAGCGCGCAGGAGCTGCCGCACCTTCTCCTGGTAGGCGGGTAGACTGCCTATCAGGGTTCCAGTGCCCTCGTAGACGGCCGGGACGTTCTTGGTATCTGCCATCGGGTCCTCCATTCTGCAGCCCCTCGAGGGGGTACGAAAGCGGGCTGAAATAGCTAGCGGTAAGTGATGCTTATCGTTAACTATGTTACCACATTCTACCCATCACAGAATAGCGCGGAAAGGAGTTGACTAAATTTGACTAATCGCAACGGAAGACCGTGAAAACTCGTAGGTCCGCCTGGAGGTTCGGAATCCACTCAATCCGGGTCGGAGGGGTCGAAGAGTGTCACAATCCGAGCCAGAACCTCTTCCATAACTGGAACGGAAACCTCAGCAACCTTCCTACCTCCACGAGATTTCAAATCCAAAACCCTCGGCTGGTCACACCGAATGATACCGGAGATCGCTTCATCACCGCTCACATCCTGAGAAGAAAGCGGTACAGCAAAGCCCAGGTTCTGTGAGAAGGCGCTTCCGCCAGCCCCTTGAGTAACAGGTACTACAACAGCAACGTTAGCAGCGTTATTGAAGACGGAAGAAGAAACGACCAAAACCGGCCTTGCCGTTCCCTGCTGTTCATGTCCCGAAACGGGATTCAGGCACACCCGATAGATATCGCCGCGTTTCAAACCAACTCAGCCCCCTCCGCCTCGCTATCCAGCCAGGCAGCGTCACGATCACTGAAATCAGTCATGGAAACAAGCTGCTGGAGCGAGTATTCCGGCGGTCTTTCACAGGGGGTAACGATGATCCGCCCCTTCTGGACTTCCAATCGCATTTCCGTTGCGGGCGTCAAGGACAGTGCTCGCGTTATCTTGGATGGGATGGGCATCATCAGCGAACCTCCCACTTTATGTACACGACTTGTGAGCAACATTCAATCTCCCCCTAACGTTTAACTTTTTATGCTGATTATATAACAGAAGACAAGACATTGCACTACAATGGGGAAATTTAGGCGCATCCTCAAGAACCTATTCGTGGGAGCCTGCCAGAGCGTCGCTCTTCTCCGGTGCATTGATCTTGGAGGGTTCAGTTCATCACGTCACCAGTCTCGTAGACCGTGCCGATTCGTATCTCCTCAAGAGGATTGTACCGGGCGCTTCGCCCCTCAAGAGCATCTGTTGGGTCCCAACGCAGGACCTTATATCCGGTTTGGTGCCTCCAGCCCGACGTCAGTGCCCAGTTCTCCCCCTTAATGTCCAGCACCACAGCGGACTCTTCCCAAGACAGAAGAGTAGGGATGACGAGTCCCACTCCTTTTCCGCTTCTCGTCGGGGCCAGCGCGATGATGTGCTCCTTGATCCGTACAGGTTGGCAGCATCGCCGCTCGCCTTGTTCTTTCGTACTCCGGCAGCGATCAGTCCGATTCCAAGAAACGCACAGCCCCCCATGGCGATCAGGCTGTTTGCAAAGTCCTCCAAACCACGATGTTTTGTCTGCCAGACGTCCATCCAATCCATAATTTGCCACGGTGCATAGACCCTCATCCCCATACAGGAAAAGAGCTCACCAGGAAGCCTGTTCCGCCCAACATCCCATGCAAAGAACTGCGTTCCGATCACGAGCGACAGCGGCAGCAAGAGGAAGCCCAAGAGTGCAAGACCGTTCGCGCTCCTCTTTCTCTTCTTGTTGAAGGAGTAGGTGCCTTTAACCGTCGTCTTCACAGCGAAAGGCCCCTTCCGCGCCCCTGCGTGCGCTGATGAACATCACAAAAATCTTTTGAAGCGTTTAGCTTATCCTGTGATTTCTGTAGAGAAAACTCTATAAGGATATTCCTCTCGTTTTGCTCCAACATCGAATAACGTCACCCCCTCTTCACGAATTGCGTCAAAGACTGGCTCAAGCCTCCAGCGCGGAATACCTTTTATTGCCCTCTTAATGCTCTGCTCAGTTTCAACAAGCGGTGATAATAGAACGTACCACTGCTCAGAGTTTTCAGGGTTATCAAAAGCCATGTCGTAAGAGGTATCCGAGCATATGTCGGATACTTCCATCAGCTTTTGAAACTCGTCCCCTTCCTTAAGCAGCACAAACACATCAGTGTCTGATTCCTCATCGAAATCGCCGCGTGCCATTGAGCCGAAAAGGACAACCCTCATCAGGTTTTCTCCTTCGGCCTCCTTCAGCCTCAGCACAAACTCCTTAAGCGTGTCCTTTACAACCGGATCAAGAAATGGAAGTCTCTCAAGTGCCTCCTGCAGAGAGCGCTCCGACTCAAGCTCGCCCAGGTCAGCTTTGTTGGGCTGAGCGAGCTGTTCCTTCTGTCCCTTGATATCATGATTCTGTTCCGTGGCCTTACGGCTTTCCTTTTGCTGCTGTTCTCGAACATGCGTTCGAATCGCAGCATTGAACTTTTCAGCATCTGCTATGGCTCGTAACGCTTCATCTTGGCTAACTTCCCTATCTATCGCATAAACACCTATGTTGCGCATAGTTTCTAATTGTCCGGCAATTGCCCCTATCTCTTTTGAAAAGACACCTGCATGAACAAAGTTCCTATTAAAAAGATCAATCCCGCTTCTATGTCCACGTTTCTTTGTGGTGGAAATACCATGCTGCAGAAAAAGCGCCTGTATAGAATGGAGCACACAATAATAAGCAGCACTGGCAGCATTATCAGGAGAGGCATCGAAAACAAGACGAGCTGTTTTCAAGTTTTCATCGGCCTTTTCAAATCTGATATCAATTAAAATTTCCCGCTCATCACTCTGAAGCATAACCTTCCTCTTTCTTTATGAAAGATTTTTCCTGACGACAAAGCCATACAGATACAAAACGTGGTTGATAAGAGCACTGTCTTCCAACGTGAGTGAATGACGCATTGGTGCTATACTAATAAAGTAGACATGAAGGAGGAGGTATTGAAGAGATGAGCAAAGTATCCCCGCGATACACGGAAGAGTTCAAGAAAAGCGTTGTGAGTCTGTACCACAATGGTAAGACACAAAGTCAGCTGCACGAGGAGTACGGAGTTTCTCCGAGCGCTCTGGCCCGGTGGATCAAAGCCTATTCGGAGGTAAAGCTTGACGACAATACCGTGATTACCGCAAGGCAGGTCAAGGCCCTTCAGAAGCGCAACGCCTTGCTGGAAGAGGAGAATATCATACTAAAAAAAGCGATTGCCATATTCACGCCACACTCAGACAAAGATTAGACGCCGTCTACAAGCTCCGGAACGAGCATTCGATCAAGACTCTGTGCCGGGTATTGCGGGTCAATCGGAGTACGTATTACAAGCATTTTTTCAGCCCAGTCGCCCATCGAGTCCTTGAAAATCAGGATATCCGCGGGAAGATCCTGACCCTCTACGCCCGCTCGGACAAGCGGCTCAGCGCTCAAAAAATGCGTTGCTGCCTCAAGACGGAATATGGCATACAGATCAGCGTGGGACGAGTGTACAGGCTGATGCGGGGAATGCAGCTGCCCAAGATGTCTACGGCGAAACCGGCTGCTGCATACAAGAAGAAGTCGGAACAGGATGATACGTCCTGCAGGAACATCCTGCAGCAGAACTTTAATCCTCAAGAGCCCAATCGAGTTTGGGCCAGCGATATCACCTACGTCCGCACGGAGAAGGGGTTTAATTACGTCTGCGTTGTTTTGGACCTGTTCTCGCGAAAGGTCATCGCCTGGCGTGCAAGCAACAAAGCGGACGCGCGATTGGTGATGGAAACAGCGGAAGAAGCGTACCTTAACCGGGGACGCCCTCAATCGGTGTTGTTTCACTCTGACCGTGGGTGTCAGTATACGGCAGAACTGTTTCGACGCTTTTCGGACCAGAAGAATATTGTACAGTCGTTCTCTGCACCTGGCTACCCATACGACAATGCGGTTGTGGAGTCTTTCTTTAAATTCTTCAAGAAGGAGGAACTGAATCGGAGGCATTTTCGGAACCTGGAGGAAGTGAAGCGTTCCGCTTTTGTATACATTGAGGGGTTTTATAATCCCAAGCGGCCTCACTCCGCCAATAACAACCTCTCGCCCGATCAAAAGGAGGAAAACTTTAAAAACAGGACCGCCTTAAAGTGACTACCCCGTCACTTCCTCTGTCCTCTCGCTTGACTAAGGTCCAGTTCACCATCACGTGTACGTGGAGGTTTTCCGTATCGCTCTGCAACGCCCACAAC
>CAJPUA010000006.1 GCA_905373705.1 uncultured Schwartzia sp.
CCTCGGAGCGGATCTTTCCCGGGGGCGTGGCCTTTGGCGATACGTCGCGGGACGGGCTTCTCCGGGCGCTCTCTGAGCGCTATCACACGGCCTGCATCTGTCCCACCTTCATCGACAATGACCGGCGCGTCAACAACATCTTCCTCGCCGCCGAGACGTCGCCCATCCGAGGCGTCGTTTACCATCTCCTCAAAGGCTGCCATCCCTATGATATTGAAGCCATCACCATAGAGCGGCGGCTGCGGGAAAGCGGCCTGAAGTTCATCAAGATTGAGACGGACTACGGGCGGGAAGACAGCCAGAACATCGCGACGCGCCTCGAGGCATTCCGGCAGACGCTGGACTGAGAAAGCGCTTTTTTAGCGGAGGTCTTAAAGCGCACGATTTCATCATAAGGAAGGGATTTTCATGGGCTATTTCGTAGGCATCGACTTGGGGAGTACCGCCATCAAAACCGTCTTCGTCAAGGACGGTGCGTTCGCTTGGTTTAAGGCCGTCCCCACCGCGCCGGGGCAGGAGCGGCTGGCGCAGGCGGTGATGGAGGAAGGCCTCGCCGCCTTGGGCGCGTCAGAGGCGGACATCGACGGCGTCGCGACCACCGGCTACGGCAAGAGCCTCATTGCCGGCGCGAACCGCATCATCGACGAAGTCTCCGCGAACGCCTTGGGGATGCACATTCTAAGCGGCGGCCATGCCCGCACGATCATCAACATCGGGGGGCAGGACATCAAGATCATTCAGGTGGGCGAAAATGGGAAGCTCCTCGACTTTCGCATGAACGATAAATGCGCGGCGGGGACGGGGCGCTTCTTTGAAATGGCGGCCCGCATCCTGGACACCTCGATCCAAGACTTTGCCGCCTTGTCGGAAAAAGCGCCGGAGGCCGCTGTCATCAACAGCACCTGCGTCGTCTTCGCGGAGAGTGAGATCGTCTCCCTCGTCGCCAAGGGAACGTCGCGGGAAGCCATCGTGAAGGGGCTGCACGAATCCATCGCCCGCCGCATCGCCGGCATGATGGAAAAGACGGCCGTCGGCGGCATCTACTTAGACGGCGGCTCCGCCAACAACCGCGGCCTCGTGGAAGCCATCGAGGACGAGCTGATGGACGACGTGAACGTCCTCGACCACCCCCAGTTCACCGTAGCCTTCGGCGCCGCCAGCGCACTGGCGCAGTAAAGAAGGCGGGCAGGGATCACATGGAAACGCCAGCAGAAAAGCGTCTCGATCAGGCGCGAAGTTCGCTTTTTATCATACATCAGGCAACACGATAGACGATGAGGAGGAATCATGATGAAACGATTGGCCTTGCCGCTTTGCGGTTTGCTCTTGGCGGCTCCCTCGGTGGGGGCGGCACAAGAGCTGTCCGAATACATCCTTGACCCGATTTACGTCACGGCGTCGCGCTACGAGAAAAAAGACCTCGACATTCCCGCCTCGACGCAAGTCTTCACGCAGGAAGATCTTCAGG
Organism: uncultured Schwartzia sp.; assembly: GCA_905373705.1. GTDB lineage: Bacteria > Bacillota > Negativicutes > Selenomonadales > Selenomonadaceae > CAJPQU01. The sequence continues at coordinate 1,469 of CAJPUA010000006.1, forward strand.
CGATGAACGCCAAGAGCGTCATGGAGGTTTTGGCGCACATTCCGGGGTTTTCCGTCAGTGAATCGCCTTCGGGAAACGGCTCCCCGGGTATACGGGGCATCACCGGTCACCTCTCCATCCTGATCAACGGGATTCCCCTGTCTACGGAATCTTACTATCAAATGGGAACGCTCTCCATGGGCGGCATCGAGCGCATCGAAGTGGTCAAGGGCGGATCCGCCGTGCTCTACGGCAGCCGAGCCTCGGTCGGCGTCGTCAACATCATCACGAAGAAGGGCGGCGCGAGCAGCTTGGCCGTGGGCGTCGGCAATCACAGCCAAAAGGCGGTGTCGGGGAATTTCTCCTCGGAGGGGCTGTCCCTCTCCTTAGATTGGTACCACACGAAGGATGCCGGATTGGTCTATGATTCTTCCACGCAGTATTACCGAAAATTTTTGAAGCGCCGTTCCCTCATGATGCAGTATGAGCCGAACGAACACTGGAATTTTATGTATCTTTACAACGATAAGGCGAATCTCTGCACCCGGTTCGTGAAAGCGACGGGGAAAGAAGATTCGCCATGGCGCAACGATACGCGGTACACGATGCTGCAAGGCACCTACAAGGCGGACGATCTGCGCCTGACGGCATACTATCAGGATCGAACGTGGGATTCTCATTTAGGCCCCAGACATAATACGGATAAAGGCAAGCACTACGGCATCGACGTGGTGAACCAGTGGCATTTCAAGGGGACGAACCTCACCGTCGGCGGCACGTACGAAGCCATTCGGGCGGCGCAGCTTTCGCCTGGGAGGGGGTGGAACGACCGCAACCGCAACCACGGCTCTTTCTACTTCATGACGGAAACGCCGGTGGCGGAGCGGACGACGGTCTTGGTCGGGGCGCGCGAGGTCTTTACCGGGGACTCGGGGAATGCGTTCTGCCCGCAGGTGCAGGTGCTGCAAAAGCTCTCGGATAAGGAATCCGTATACCTGAACGTGAATAAATCCCTTTTGGAGCCGGCCCTTTCGCAGCGGTACGGCTACATGTCGACGACGACGACGCCGAACCCTGATCTAAAGCCGGAGATCGGCTGGATGTACGAGGTGGGCTGGAAGCGCAGCGTCAACGACCATGGTTTGGTCAAGGTCGGCCTCTATCACATGAAGATCGACGATCGCATTTCGACGCGGCGGCTGGCCGATGGGACGAGCCAGTATTACAATGTGGCCAGCTATAAAAATACGGGCGTCGAGGTCAGCTACGAGTGGGCCGTGCCGAAGGGACTCTCCTATGGCGTCGGCTTCTCCTACGGCGATCCGCAGGCGCAGACGAGCAGTACCAGCCCGTGGGCGCGGACGGACCAGCGCCTCGGGGCGCATGGCGAGGTGCGCTACACGATGGGGAAGAGCTCCGTCAACCTGTTTGCCAATTACGCCAGTCAACGGTATAATTCCGATGTGACAGGATCGCTTCTGTCGGTGGACATGAATGTCCGCTATCAAATGACGGCGCAGGATGAACTGTCCCTGAAGGTCAGCAACCTTTTGAATCGGAGCGATTTCCGAGCGACGGGAAGCGCCGTTCTCCCCGAGAGAAACATTCTCCTCACCTATGAGCGCAGCTTCTAAGTGCATCCGTGCTTCCTTTGAAAGCGAGGGTTCTCTCCCTCGCTTTTCTCATCATGCGGCGAAGAACCCGCCGATCGAGAGGGATTTTTATGAAAAAAATGATTTGCCTGACGATGGTTGTTCTCGCTCTGGCCTCGTTTGGCTGCGTCCCCGCGCCTTCGGGGGCGGGCGGGGGCGCATCGGCCCCTGCCGCCTACACGGCAACGGACAGCCGGGGAAAGACGCTCACGTTTGCCGAAAAACCGACGCGCATCCTCTGCGGCTTCGTCTTTGCCGACGAGGTTCTGCTGGACTTGGTTGCCCATGATCGGATTGCGGCCCTCGACAAGTGGGTACACGACGAGGGCCTGTCCAGCGCGGTGCAGGAGGCCGCCGACGTGAAGACCGTCATCGAAATGAACACGGAATCCATCGTCGCCCAGCGGCCCGACCTCATCTTGATGCCGGAGGGCTCCCGGGGGGATTTGTCGGCGACCTTGGAGGACATGGGCTTTCGGGTTTATGTGTATAAAAATGCCCGCCGCTTGGGCGAGGTAGAGAGCATGATCCGCTCCATCGCGGCTGCTGTCGGGGAAAGGGAACGGGGGGAAGTCTTGATCGAGGCGTTCCAAAAGGATATGGCACAGGTCAAACACATGAAAAAGCCCGGCGATCCCAAGGAGAAGGCACTGCTCTTCCTGCGGTTCGGGGCGATTGGCGGGGAAGGGACGGTCTATCACGACGCTTTGACCGCCTTGGGCTTTTATGATTGCTACAATGAGATCCGCAAAGTCAGCGCCGTCGCTCAGGCGAGTTCCAGCATTCTCTCGAAGGAGGAAGTAATCCAAGCGAATCCCGACGTCTTTTTGCTGGCGCGTTGGACGCAGGGCGACGCCTACAAGGACAGCGAGGCGCAGCTCAGGGAGATGTATGAGGATGCGGCTTACGAGAACGTCAGCGCCGTGAAGAACCGGCGGGCTTACATCTTTCCCCAGCGGTATGTGAATTGCCTCTCGCACCACGCGGGGAAGAACCTATTGACGCTCGCGAAAATGCTGCAAGATGCGCCCGCGGGCGGGGTTCTTTCCCCCGCGGACGACGGAGGCGGACAGAAAGCGCTATGATACGAAGCTCCAATCGGAAAAAAATTCGCCACTGCAATTTCATGCAGGCCTTTTTGGCGGCGGCGCACGATCCGAAGGCGGCGGTGGTGCTGCACAACACCCGCACCTGCTCGAACATCGCCCTGACGGCGTACCGATCCCTTCGGGAGCGGCCCACGGAAATGGCGAAAAGCGAGGGCGGCGGAGACAACCTCTTTTCTACCGCCTTCGACGATCGGGACGCCATCTTCGGCGGGGAAGAGAAATTGGCGGCGTGCCTGACGGACATCTGCGCGGTGCGCCATCCCGATTACATTTTAGTCGCCTGCGGCTGCGTTCCCGGCATGACCGGCGACGACGCGGCGGCGGTGTGCCGCGCGGTGCGCGAAAAGACCGGCGTTCCCATCCTGCTCCTCCCCGGGCAAGGCTTCATGGTGCCGGAGGGCATCGACATGACGTTGGCCGCCGCCGACCTTTTGTTTGAAGAATTTACCTATCCGCGGCGGGGCGAAGTCCCTCCTGTTTCGGATATGGCCGTACTCGTCGGCTCCGGGGCCTATTACATCGAAGGGCCGATTTTCGCGGAGCTTCGCGCCTTTTTCGACGTCTTTGGCATTACGCGCCTTTACACGCCTCCGGGCGGCATGACGAAAGCCGACTACGAGGCACTGCCCGCCGCCCGCATAGCGGCGGCGCTCTCCATGGGCGTCGTCAAGAAGGACGCGGGCGCCGCGCTGGCGGAAAAATTCGCGTCGCGCCTCCACATGCCGCTCCTCAACCTCAATGAGATCGATTCGCCGGAAGAGTTGACGGCGGCCGTTCGGGACGCAGGGGAAAAGCTGGGGCAGCGGACGGCGGCCGAGGCGTACGTCGAGGCGGGGCTACGCGCCTACCAAAAAGCGCGGGCGGCGGCGCAGCGCATCTTGACGGGCAAGCGCTGCCTCGTGGCGGCGGGGCTGCCTTTTCAGATCTTTCAGCCCCACGGGATCATCCGTTGGCTAAAGAGCCTTGATCTCACGGTGCGGGGCTTTTTCCTGCCGTCCATCGTCAGCGAGGTGCGGCGCAAAGAGTATCAGGCGTTTACCGCCGCGCAGTATCCCGAGATGATTTGCTGCGGGCCGGAGGCGGAGGAGACGGCGGCGGATTTTTTGGTGACGACGGGGGAAACGGAGACGAATCTCCCGCAATTTCGCCTCTTGCCGCAGCATTTCACCTTTGCCGGATGGGGCGACGAGGCGGCGCGCTTGGCCGCCTTTTTGGCGGGAGGTGTTTCCCATGGCGCATGATCTCTTGGCGCTATCAGGATATTCTTGGACAGTGATTTGTTCTGCGGGAGGGATTTCTCATGGCGCATGACCCCTTGGCGAAGTGGCGGCCCGCCGAGGCCCTCCCGGCCATCACGGGGGCGGCTGCCGCGTTTTTGTCCATTGCGGGGGCAAAAGTCATCCTCCATTCCCCCATGTGGTGCGCCGCCATCACCGAGATGCGCTTGGAGGCGGTCGGGATGCCCTGCGATGGCCTTTTCAGCACCTTTGTCGAAGAGGACGATCTCTTCTTCGGCGGGGAGGACGCGCTGCGCGAGGCGCTCCTTGAAGCGCAGGTGGTACGGGGCGATGCCCTCTTGGGCGTGGCGGTAAACTGCGCCCCGGCCCTCATCGGCGACGATGTGCGCGGCGTCTGTGCCGCCTTCGCCGACGGAGTTCCCGTGGCGGTGGCGGAGGCGGGCGGCTTTACCGGGGAATTTGACGATGGCTACGAGAAAGCGTTTCTCGCGGTGTTAGAGACGCTGTCGCTCTCACGAATGGACAAGAAACCAAATGCCGTTAACTTCATCGGTTTTTCTCCCGTCGATGATAACGCCATTGAGACGCTGCGAAAGTTAAAACGTCTTCTCTCGTTCGGCAAAATCAAAACGAATCTGATCCTGGGCGAACCGAAAACCAGCCTCGAAAGTATCCGGCAGGCAGGATGCGCCCGGTTAAACGTGATCGTCCATGAAGCGCGCGGCGGGGAAATCGCACGCTTTCTTAAAGCGCGGCTGGGGCAGCCTTTCGTTACGGCGCCCCTTCCCCACGAAAGTAAAGAAACGCGCGAGTGGATCGCTATGATAGCGTCATACTTTGGGCTTAACCTCCCTCCGACGCTGGAAAAGGAAATTGATCGACTTAAAGCCGATACTCCGCATTGTTAAGCCGTATCGACCACTCGATATAACCTTTACCGGGCAAACAAAAAGCGCGAAGCTTCTTCGCTTCGCGCTTTTTTTGCGTCCCGTCCGTCATTCGGGGACGCCTGCCTTCGTCCGCGCCGCCGCGCCTCATCCGTCCGGGCAGTCAAGCAGGCCGCGTATCACGTCATCAAAAGATCGAGCAAATTAAGCCGCGGCACCGCCTTCATTTCCGGCTTTCCGTCCGGCTTCAGCGGTCTCGACAGGTCCGGCACAAAGTGCATGGCCGGACGCTTCTTATAACGATTAACGACTTTATTTCCCTGCATTTCGGTGATCTCAATACTGCCGTCCGGCAAAAAACGCCGCCGCTTTACGATCGCTTTCTCATCCTCATCGGCGGCTTTCAGCCGATCCGTCGCCTGATTCAGTTCCTCGATCGCGTCCTCGCCGTCGGCCATGGATAAGAATATTTTTCGAAACTCCGCACTTCCGCTTTCCGCCGCTGCCTGCCGCGCCAACTGCGCCCGCGCCGTGTGGTTCGTCTTTCGTTCCACCTTCATTCGCCATCCCTCCTTTCTGTTATTTTCTATTCGCCGCCGCGGAAAAAAATCCCTGCCAGAGGACTGAATTGAAATTTATGCCATCCCCCGCAAAAATTATACCGATCCATAAAACACTTGAAAGCTTCAGCCCTGTGAAGAGAAAATCCTTTCCTTCACGCCCTTCTTCCCAGCAGATAACCGGCTTGAAGGGCTTTTTTATTGGCCTCTTCCGTACCTTTTGGGACACGGTCTAAGACGGCGCGCTCTAAGGATGCGGGGGTGATACACTGAGTAAGGGCGGCGATGGCGCCTAAGGCCACGATATTGGCAAAAAGAGGCCTGCCGCAAACCTCAGTGGCTGTATGCGTGATGGGAAGATCGACGCGACGGGCTCCATTCGCTTCCACACGCTCAACGAAGAGACTGTCTGTAATAACAAGGCCGTCAGGCGCGGCGTCGTGAGCGAATTTATCCGCCGCTTCCTGACTCATGACGAGCAACGTCTGCGGCCGCGTGACACGACTGAAATGAATCGGCCCGTCAGAGATAATAACCTCGGCCTTAGAAGCGCCGCCCCGCGCTTCCGGGCCATAGGATTGCGACTGAACGGCCAGCTTGCCGTCGAGAAGCGCCGCCTCGGCGAGGATAATCCCGGCGGTGATCAGCCCCTGTCCGCCGGTACCGGAAAAACGGAAGGTCTGTTTCATCGCCCGCGCCCTCCCTGGGCCCGCCGAATGATTTCCGCGTAGGCCTCAGTGTACTCCGTCGCGTCGTCACGCTCAAAAAGAACGCCGATCGGAAATTTCCCCTGTCTTTCTTCCTCCGTCAGCCGGTTCCACATGGAAAGAGCGACGCCGTGTTCCTTCTGCCATTCCATCATCGCCGCCGGCGCGCCGATCTTATTCTGACGGCCGAAATTCGTAGGGCAGGCGGTAATCGCTTCAATAATACTGAAGCCCTTGTGTCGTATCCCTTTCGCAACGACGTCAGTCAGAAGCGGCGTGTGATACGTCGTAGCGCGGGCAGTGAAGGTCGCCCCCGCCGCCCGTGCCAAATCGAGAATATCAAAGGTCGGCTCAATCGTCAGATACGGCGCGGTCGTCGCCCAGCTGCCTTCCGGCGTGAGCGGCGAATACTGACCGCCCGTCATACCGTAAATGCTGTTATTGAATACGACCAGCGTGAGATCAATATTGCGGCGCGCCGCGTGGATAAGATGATTGCCGCCGATAGCGGCGCAATCGCCGTCGCCGCTCGCCACGAGGACGGTAAGCTCGGGGCGCGCCATTTTAAGGCCGGTAGCGATAGGAAGCGCCCGGCCATGCAGCGTGTTTGCCGTGTTGAAATCGACGTAACCCGACGCCCGGCTGGAACAGCCGATCCCGGAAATGAAGGCCACCTCGTCCTGCGTGAGCGCAAGCCGCTCGACCGCTTCGCACATAGCCGCTGTGACGATGCCGTTGCCGCAGCCGGGACACCAAAGATGGGGAAGCCGCCCGGGGCGGAAATATTTCTCGACCAGCGCTTCTTTCATGATTGCCCCACCCTTTCCCACATATTTTTTATAACCGCCAGCATTTCTTCCGGCGTCGCCGACTCGTTATCATACTTAGCGTAAAGCTCCACCGGCGTCCGCCCGGCGACCGTACGCTCCACCTCAAGGACGTATTGACCGCAGTTCAGCTCGTGAACGAGGATTCCTCTGACCTTTTCAAGAAGCGCTGTGATCTCCTTTTCGGCGAAGGGCCAGATGGTAATGGGGCGCAAGAGCCCCGCCCGGATTCCCTGTGATCGCGCCATATCGACGGCGTCGTAGGCGGTGCGCGCCGCCCCGCCGAAGGCGACGATCGCCAGTTCGGCGTCGTCGAGACGATAGCGCTCCGCCGTCACAATATCGTCAAGATGATCCGCGAGCTTTTGATAAAGATGATCCTGCGAAGCTCGCGTCGCCGCCGGCGTACCTTTGGGGAATCCCGTTTCATCGTGTACCAGCCCCGAAACATGCCAGCGGTAACCGCTTCCAAACGACGCCATCGGCGCTACATCGGCTTCGTCAACGATCCGATAAGCGCGGTACTCCTCCGGCGGCTCTGCCGGCGCTTTACGACTGACCGCGGGCAACTCGTCATAGTCTTCCAGGAGCTCGATACGCTCGCGCATGTGCCCGACAATCTCATCCATCAGCAAAATCACCGGACAGCGATATGTCTCGGCGAGCGCCACCGCCCGCCGCGTCAGATCGAAGCACTCCGGCACGCTGCAAGGCGAAAGGACGATTACCCAATGGTCACCGTGGGTGCCCCAACGCGCCTGCATGACGTCCCCCTGCGACGGTGATGTCGGCTGCCCCGTCGCCGGACCGACGCGCTGAACATCGACGACCACGAGGGGAATCTCCGCACTGCACGCCAAACCCAGCATTTCCTGCTTGAGGGAAAAACCCGGTCCGCTTGTTGCCGTCATCCCCTTCACGCCGCCCAGCGACGCCCCGATGACCGCGCCGATCCCGGCGATCTCGTCCTCCGTTTGCAGGAATTTCCCGCCCACCTCCGGGAGACGCTTCGCCATCCCCTCAGCGATCTCCGTCGAGGGTGTGATCGGATACCCGCCATAAAAGCGCACCCCCGCCGCGATCGCCCCCTCGACGACCGCCTGGTTGCCCTGCATAAGCAATACCCGCGCCATGTTCACGCCCCCTCCCTGCGAACGAAAATCGCAAAATCGGGACAGCGCATTTCACACTGCCCGCAGGAAATACAATCGTTTTCCCGCCCGGGCGCGATGGTCGCTTTATTGCGTTCGGTGATCAAAAGCACCTTTTTCGGACAGAAGTGCGCGCATATTCCACAGCCTTTACATCGTACTGTGACAAATTTCAAGCTCATACGAATCATCCTTTCGCGGCCGCCCCAATCCCCGCGGTCGTCCGTCTTGCTCATGATAACACAGTAAACAGGCGCATTCAATAGTTTTATGCTTTTTTTATATAAAAACTATACTTTTATCACATATCCATAAAAAACAGTCGTATTTTTCTCTGCTTTTATCCACAAATCGGTATCGTTTATTTCATTTTTTGCCAACTGCGCGGAAAATACCTCCAAGCTTGTATCTCCCGCTTGAATTTATCTCTGAATAAATTGACAAATCAGTTTACTCATCATATAATTTTGTCAACGTATTCAGGGAATTTTCATCTTGTTTTAGAAAAGATTCCCGTAAGGCGGAACGAAAGGGGAGGAACAGCGGATGATGAAAAAACGGTTGATAGCCGCCGTGCTTTTAGGGATGACGACGGCGAGCGCAGGGGGATTTTTATTCCCCGGGGAGGTCGCGGAGGCGAAGGATTCGATTGATACCTATACGCTGGGCGATCTGGTAGTAACGGGAACGCGCTACGGCAACGAGCTGCCGGGCGGCTTCGTGAAGGAGAGTGCCGCGGTGGGCCTCTTAGGGGAGAAAGAGGTCATGGATACCCCTTTTCAGTCCATCAGCCTGACCCAAAAGACGATTGATATTTTCAGCGCCAATCCCAGCGAAGCATCCACGTCGATCCTCGTCAACGCTCCCGCCATCCGCAACGCGGGCAGCACCATCTACAACGATTTCTCCCTGCGGGGGCAGACGGCAAACGCTTACCAATTCCGCATCAACGGGATCCCGGGGCTGCTGTCCCAGACGAATATCCCCATGAATTTCTTTGAATCCGTCGATGTCATCAGCGGCGCGAGCGTGGGGATATCGGGGGTCGCGGCCAGCGAATCGGCGGGCGGCACCATCAACATGCAGACCAAGCGCGCACACGGAAACACGACGCAGTACACGATGGGCATCGCCGAGCGCGGGACATGGAGCAACAACTTAGACATCGCCCGCCGCTTCGGCAAGGACGGCGCGCACGGCCTTCGCGTCAACGGCTCCTACACCACCGGCGCGACGGGCATCATCGACGAGCGGGTGCGCAATAAGACCTTCTCCATCAACTACGATCACCATTCGGCCTCCTCTTCGACGAATCTCTTCTTTGGCTTTCGCGATACGTGGACGGAAGAGGCCCAGCGCTACTTCTATCTGGGCAATGCCGCCGTCACCGCCATGCCACAGGCGCCGGACGCCACCCGGAATTTCGCCTTCACCGGGCAGCATTTAGGCATGAAGACGTACCTTGGCACCATCAATCACGAACAGAAATTGGGGAGGAACACCCGCGCGTTCCTGATGGCGGGCGCCTCCTATAACGACGGCTACGGCTATCTCGTACCCTCCTCCAGCCGCCTCGACATCCTCAACAATAACGGCGATTACAGCCGCGCTATGGTACACGAGCCATTTTCCATCCGCAACAGCTACGTCGCCATCGGCCTGACGCAGGAATGGACGGCGGGCGTCGTGAAGAATAAGACGGTCCTCTCCTTCGACAAGGACTGGTATCAGGCGCGGTGGGGAGAAAGCGGCTCTTCCAAAGGGACGATCACGGGCAATCTTTATACGGGGCACTCCACCTACGACTTTCTCACAGCGATTCGAGCCTCGTCCGTCAGCGGCAGCCGGACGGAATATTACGGCTACTCGCTGCTCAACGAATCCTCCTTCGGCAAGGCGATCGTGACCCTCGGCCTGCACCATCACATCTCCAAGGCGATCCCGGCCACTGGGGAGACGACGAAAACCAGCGCCACCGCGCCCCTCTTCGGTATCGTCTACCGGCCCACGGAGGAGCTCTCCCTCTTCGCCAATCACAGCGAAAGCTTCCATGCGGGGAGCGTGGTGAGCGGTAATAGCTACCTGAACGCGGGCGCTATCCTCCAGCCGGGGAAAACAAAGTCCAACGAGATCGGCCTCAAGTACACGAATGGCCGCTTTTTGACGGCCCTCTCCTATTTTGATATGACGAAGGCCTCCGCCTTTGACCGGCCGGTAAGCGGCGGCACCCTGCGCACGATGGACGGCGAGCTGTCGTATAAGGGACTGGAATTCAGCATGGGCGGCGAATTCTGCCCGAAATGGTCCATCTTCGGCGGATTCCTTTACCTTGACTCGGAATACGCCAAGCACACCACTGCGTTCTACAACGGCAAAACGGTGGAAGGCACGCCGAACTTCAGCTTCGTCTCTACGCTGCAATACGCGCCGGATAAAGACAGCACCATCTTCCTGCGCCTCGTTCACACGGGCGACGCGCCCATCTATACGACGGCTCAAAATACCCTGACCGTCCCCTCCTCCACCGTCTTCGATGTGGGCGCCCGCTATCGGACGAAGATCGACAAGGTCCCGGTGACCTTCACGGCCACCGTATTCAATGTCTTCAACCGCAACTACTGGCTGCCCCGCGCCACGTACAGCTACGGGATTCTGGGCAATCCCCGCACCTTCGCCCTGACGATGGCGATGGACATTTAAATTTTCATTGCACGGGCAAAAGGCGGCTGTCGCGGGCAAAATTCCCGCGCGCCGTCTTTTCGCCGCTAAAGGCGCAAAATGCAAGGAGGAACACACATGGAACATATCAATCGACGACTTCTTTCTCTTCTCTCTCTCCTTCTTTTACCGGCGCTTGTCGCGAGCCTTTTCACCGGGTGCGGCGGCGGAGTAAAGCCCGCCGAAAAGAGCGCGGCGGGCTTTACGGTCGTCGACAGCCTAGGACGCGAAGTACATCTAAACGCGCCGGCGCGCCGCGCCATCGTCGAGAACGCTTACAACGCCGAACTCATCACCGCGATCGGCGCCATCGAGCAAGTAGCGGGCGTCGATTATTACATTTATCAGGACCAGGAAGGGTTCAACCACCGCTTTACCGAGAATATGCTCATCGGCAAAGGAAAAGGCGAAGTCAATTACGAACGGATCATCGAACTAAATCCCGACGTCTTTATCACCACCAGCAACAGCGCCTGGACGACGACGGAAGAAAAACTGAAGCCTTTCGGCATCCCGGTTCTGCTCGTCGACGCCTACTACACCGACCAATTTGCCAAGAATGTCGCGCTCTTAGGAAAAATCTTCGGCCGCGAACGGGAGGCGCAGGAATTTGGCGATTACTTCACGTCTAAGCTCGCCTACATCGAAGAGCGGCTCAAGGACGTGCCGAAAAAGACCGTCTACTTCGAATATCGCACGGCGGGCACCACAACGATCCCCGGCGATTATTTTTACTATATGGTGAATTACGCCCACGCCGACAATATTTTTGCCGACGCGAAAAACGTCCACATTAACCCGGAAACCGTTCCCTTGAAAAATCCGTCGTATATCGTGAAGGTTTCGGATACGGATGTTTTTTCCTCCTACGTGCCTCCCACGGCAAAGGACATGCAGAAAATTTACGAAGGAATTATATCGCGCCCCGGCTGGGATGATACGGACGCGGTAAAAAACGGGAACATTCTTCTCCTCTCGCACTACGTCCACGGCGGCGCGTCGAAACTCGTGGGCACGATGTACATCGCGAAATTTCTCTACCCGGAGAAGCTGCCGGATCTGGAGCCTGAGGAAATCTTTAAAACCTGGGTGGAAAAATATCAACGGCTTCCTTATATTGCCGGACACACGCGGCCCGCTTTCCCTCTCCCTGCGACGGCGAAGATCCCCTGATTCAGGAAACAGCGCCGGCAAAAATCTTTAATACAAAATTCCTTTGCCGGCGGATATAAGAAAACAATTTTCGCCAAACCCTTGTCTATTTTTCTGCTCTGTGCTATTATGATTTCATTATAGAGAAAAGATGATGAACCGGAAAAGTACCGCGCGGGAAACCGCCCAGAGAGCCGGAGCTGCTGGAAACCGGCCGGAGGAACGCGGGGGAAGTTCACCGGGGAGTCGCCCGCTGACCCGCTCGTCGGGCAGGCGGCGCCGGAGCCTTCGCCGTTAAAAGGAGGAGCCTGTCGGCCTCTGCGCCCGCAGGTAGGAGAGATGTCCGCTGCGGCGGATAAGTAAGGTGGTAACGCGAGATAAAGCCTCGTCCTTTCAGGGACGGGGCTTTTTTAATGCCGGGGGAGAGACGCTTTGCCACTGATGTGAGGAGGATGCGAATGGAAACTATGGGATTTTTGGGACCGTCGGGAACGCACAGCGAGGCGGCCGCCTTGTATCTGAGCGAGCAGCTGCCCGAGGCGACGAGGCTGCGTCCCTATCCGGATATTTTTTCCGCCATGCAGGCCGTAGCCGACGGAGAAACGGAAAGCGCTCTAGTTCCGGTGGAAAACTCCATCGAGGGCGCGGTAAACATTACCCTTGATACGCTCGCCCAAAGCGACGACCTCCAGATTGAGCGGGAGCTGCTCTGGGACGTTCACCACCAGCTCATGGCGCGCTGCCCGGCGGAGGATGTGCGGGTTATTTATTCACACCCGCAGCCCCTCGCGCAGTGCCGCCGCTTTCTCAAAGAACATTTTCCAAAGGTTCGGCTCATCTCCGCCAGCAGCACGGCCCGGGCGGCGAAGCTTGTCGCGGACAGCGAGGTTGGCGCCGCCGCGATCTGCACGACGCGCGCCGGGAAAATCTACGGTCTGACGCCCATCGCTGCGGAAATACAGGACGAGCTCATAAACTGCACCCGCTTTTACCAGCTGCGACGACCTCCCCTCCCCCCGCTCCCTGACGGCGACGGCGGACGGGCGGCTGTCGTCTGCCAGATCGACGGCTCCCGTGCGGGAAGTCTCTATGACGTATTGGGTGAATTCGCTTCGCGCGCCGTCAACATGACGCGCATTGAGAGCCGTCCCGCCCGCACCGCTCTTGGCGTTTACATTTTCTTCTTCGATCTGGAAATCAAGGCCGGTCATTCCCAGGC
>CAJPUA010000007.1 GCA_905373705.1 uncultured Schwartzia sp.
GGATCGTATTCCGGCCGTTTATCGTTTTCCGGTACAAGCGTCGGCTTGCCCGGCGGCTTCTCGACGACGTCCCCGAGGAGATCGCCGAATTTCTTCTTTGTGATGGCCTTTTCAAGTGCTGTGATCGTCTGCATTTCAAGGGGTTTATAGATCACATCATCCGAGTACCCGGCTTCGCGCAGGAGCTTAGCGGCAACGGTTTCATCGGTGATTTTCCGATTGCTGCGTCCCTCGACAACCTTGAATCCTGGCCATCGATGGCCGTTCAGTGCTTCTTCAAGGGCGAAGGTTTTAATTTTTTCCGCATAGCGGACGAGCCCATCGACGCGCTCCAGCACAAATGATACTTCGTCATCTGTGAGGAGATCGGCGTCTCGGAACTCGAGTCGCCCGCCTTGAAATCTCCTTTGCCCTCGTATGCGAGCTCTGCGATCGGCTTGATGCTCTCGCCCCACGCAAGGAGATCGTCTACGGACATAAGCTGCGTTGAGAGCCCCCCGTTTCGGGGCTGAAAGATCGACATGCGGACGTGGTCAAAAGCATAGATGTAGCCATACTGATCGATCGCGCCGAGTGCGTAAAGCTGCATCTGTGTATTGCTTTCGGCGGAGACCGGTACGCCCTTGCCATACTTGAGATCAACGATCTCGAGGACGCCGTTGCCGATGATCACCATGTCGCCGGTGCCGAAGCCATCCTTGACCCAGCGCCCGAAGTTCAGTTTTTCTTCGACCAGCGCGGTGCCGGCTGCGGCCGTGATTTTTTCGATGCAGATATCCACATATTCCTGTACGTAATCGGCCATGTCCGGATTGTAGAGATCGTCTGCTTCAATTTGCGCCCGCTGCTTTTTGGCAGCAGCGTCGGATAACTCGCCCAGCCAATGTTTTATACTAATTTCTGCCAAAGCATGAGCCAGTGTCCCTTCTTTGGCCGTTTCACCGGCCTTGTCCGGAAATTTCCGTTCTAACCGAGCCGAGGGCGGGCAAGAGAGCCAACGCTTACTGCTGGACGCGCTTAATATTGCGTGAGCCATATTAGAGTGCCTTCGCCGCTGCGCGGAAGTCTTCTAATTTTTTATCCGGCAACTCGCTGAATTTCTCGACTCCATACTCTTCAAGCAGCTTTTTGAGACCCGCTGATTTTCCCGCCCGGGCGATCGCTGCAAGCTCCTTACGCAGTTCGTCTCGTAGTGCCGTGTAATCGGCAGCTTTATCTTCTGCGATTGGCTCTACCGTTTCCGAAGCCGGTTTATCCGTTTCGATAGGTTCTACCGTTTTTTTAGGCGTTGCTTTCGCCTTAGGCTTCTCCTTTGGCGTAGTCTCTTTAGCGGTCCCGCTTTGGGGTATCTCTTCTGGTTCTTGCGTCGCGTGTGCACTGATCGCTTTCAGCGCTTGGATAAGATCGTTGATAGCGCCGCTGTTCATGTTTACCAGATCGCGGTCTGTAATGTTGATAGAAATGTTCATGCTGTAAATCCCCCTTATTTTGTGATATACTTTGTATAGAGTTATTTTTCTTGTGCGCTGAGAGTGGCTGCTACCGCTCTTGGCGCTTTTTTCATTCTAGCGCCCATAGCATGATCATCCCCATAAATGCGGCGGCAATGGTGATAACAGTCCACCCCAGCTCTGTGAAGTATGGTAGCCTCATTCAGTATCATCTCCTTCCAGTAGCCCATCTCCCCAAAGTACTTCCGCATACCCGACGGTAACTATCGCCGCCGGGAGCGTGCTTACATGCCGCCAGTCCGCATCACACGACTTAGCGATCAGCTCTTTCCAGTAGTCATTTGTCATTGTTATTCATCTCCTTTCGCATCGTCATCCCGTTGCTGTCTTCGATTCCTCTGACTTCTCCATCCGTTTCGCCGCATCCCTTAAAATCTCTACGGCGCGTGAGAACACTTTAATTCCTTCTGGTGTAATTGGCAGCCGTTCTCCGGGCTTTAATACTCGTCCATCTTTCATAACATGCGTAAACTTCCAATCAATCGTCTTTGCCATAACTTCACCTCCTCTCACGCCGCTATGATATAATCATCTCAAAGGAGATGATTATATGCTTGCCAACGAACTGTCCAACCTCATAAACTTCATTACCACGATTTCAAATGTGCAAAGTGTCTTGTTGCTTGCAACTGCTCTTTTCCTTGCACAAATCATGAATTATGTCCAACAGACCACGGATGAAGCGGTTGACAGCCTTCGCGAAAAACATTTTAATAACCAACTCAGCCGAAGAACTGTCTACAACCTTATTTGGATAACTCTGTTCCTTCTCGGCTACTTTCTATGCCCGTTGATTGAAACAATCTCCAGATTGTTGTTCAGCCTCTTTTTTGCCCTATTCGTCGGGTATCTCGCTGCGTGCCTACTGACGTTCTCCCTCTCCATCTATATGTTGCTCTATGACGTTCTTTCCGTTCTTTCCGTTCTCAAGATAGACAAGGACGATAGTGATATAGAGGCCCAACGTGACGAAGTGGAAAACGAGAAGCCCCGCGATTAAGTCCAAAATATTCATAAACGCCTCGCGCTTCTCATCCTCTCATGCCCCCGCATCCCGGGGGCGTTTTGCCTTTTACAGATGGCGGTTGTACTTAAATCGTGAGTTATTGCCTGTGCTGTGGATAGGCGTTGTCCCGATTAGACCGCCATCGCGGTCATGATGCTGCGTGTACGCCTCGCCGCCGATGACGCGAAGCAGCTTCTTCGCGAATAAGATACTGCACTCGATCGGCTCGCCCGCTTCAATCTTGTTCTTGAGGTTGCGGTAGTGTACCCTGTCCTCAAGATCATCCATGTCCGGCGTCCATTCCTTCGCCTTGAGATATACGTCGATGCAGTCCGTCGGGCTTACCCCTGCCGGGAACATGTAGTAAATGACTCGCATTTCCTTTTCCCCCTCTCACGCCACCGGATCGCATATTGGTTGCCCCCTTTGGTTTATAACTTTTGTCACTTAACAAGTAACATCATCGGCAAAAAAAATATCCATGCAATCCTCGCGCGGAATCCGTAACACATCAATCATCATCTCAATTTCGTCAGAATCAAATACCCGCTTATCCATCTTATTGTAAAACGTCTTTGGCGTAACCCCTATCTTTTCGGCCATTTTCGCTTGGCTAAAACCGCGCTCTGCGAAAAGCCCTCTCAGCTTATTCGTATTGATCATAGTGCTCACCCCCCTTTTGTTACTTTCTACGTGACAATCATATCACGTTCGTTTGTCCCGCGTCAAGTAAAATTTTATAAAAATTTTTATTTATTGTTGCATACCATGTGATTTCTGATATAATGCTTATAAAAGGAAGTGACGACATGCTGAAAGATAACTTAAAACGAGCCCGTCTTTTGGCCGATATGACATTGGACGACGTCGCGCAAAAGGTAGGGGTCAGCCGCCAAACAATCCAACGTTATGAGTCCGGTGTAATTCAAAACATTCCATCGGACAACATCGAAAAAATTGCAAAAGCGCTAAACGTGTCCCCGGGAATGCTTATGGGATGGGAAGAAAAAACAGTAGCCGGCACTTTCCCTCTTAATGACGTGAACCGTGTTCCTATCATCGGAACGGTACGCTGCGGCCCTGGAGGATTTGCTTACGAACATATAGATGGTTACATGATGATTGACGATTCCTACACTCCTTCCGAAATGCGAGGATTTCGCGCCGAAGGAGATAGTATGATAGGCGACGGGATTTACGACGGCGACTTATGCTTGATACGGCTTCAACCCGAAGTGGGCGCGGGAGAAATAGCTGTTGTTGTCATTGATGGGGAAGAAGGATGTTTGAAACACGTCACCATTGACAAAAAGCACGGAGTAGTCGTCCTTTCTTCCAGTAATCCAGCATATCCTCAGCGAGTGTTTACCGGCCCAGCCGCGAACGACGTTCGCATCGTTGGAAAGCTCATCGAAGTACGTCATAGGTTTTGAAACGGGATCATCTGATTTATAAGAAAAGGAGTGGTTTTCATGGATTTCATCGATCAACTTAAACAATTTTCTAACCGGATTGCCAAAATGAAAGACAGCATTCAGACGGAAGAAGCAACCAACTGTATTATAAATTGACATTCTCATATAAAAGATGTATACTACCAAGTACAAAAGGTTTGCTAAACAGGCTCTTGGTAGTACGCTCTTCTATGATACAGGAGAAGCAGAATCCACGAGCCTCTTTTATTTTTAGGAGTGATGATATGGTAATCAGAACGGCTATTCTTGTTGATGGTGGATTTTATAGAAAACGGGCTCGGCATCAATGGGGAATTAAGACCTCGGAGGAGCGCGCAAAGGAATTAACGGCTTACTGTATAGCTCACATAAAGAAGCAAGACGGACATAGTCCTCGGCATTTATATCGAATCCTTTATTATGACTGTTTGCCGAGCAGACGTAGCGTTTATCATCCGCTGACGAAACAGAATATTGATCTGGAAAAATCGGAAACCAGTACATGGACGCAAGCGTTTATGGACGAGTTAAAACGCAGACGAAAATACGCGCTTAGACTCGGGACACTTGCCGAAAAACTAAACTATAATCTAAACCCATTGGTAACCCGTGATTTGCTGAACGGCAAACGAGTCTTGGACAGCCTGACAATGGACGATTTCGAGCTTTACGTGCAGCAAAAGGGCGTAGACATGAAAATCGGTGTTGATATCGCTTCTCTCTCATATAAGCATCAGGTTGATCAGATTATTCTCATCGCTGGGGACAGCGATTTTGTTCCCGCCGCGAAACTCGCAAGACGTGAAGGGATTGACTTCATTCTGGACCCTATGGGCGCAGATATTAAGGCTGACCTTTTCGAGCATATCGATGGATTAGAAACGCCATGGAAGCATAACTCGTTAATGAATACAAACCCCGAGGAGTGTCAAGAAACCTTATAAATCTGTAGATTCATAAATTGGGCTTGATGCGTGGATGAGGTTAAAAATCAACGAAAAATAATCCTAATCAACGGCTATAAAGCTCCATAACATAAAAAACCGCCCACCGTGCGCTAACACGATGAGCGGTCGCACGCATCCCCGTAGGGATATACGCACTCTCAAGCAAAGTATATCACACCTTCGAGGATTATTCCACAATGATTTCTGGAGGTGTTTTATTATGCCAAAAGCGCAGGCCAGCGAAAATATTCAGTGTGCTGCACTTTACATCCGCGTATCTACTCAAGAGCAAGCAAACGAAGGATATTCCATTGAAGCTCAAACTGAACGCTTAACGGCATACTGTAAAGCCCGTGGCTGGGCTATCTACAGCACCTATACCGATCCCGGCTTTTCGGGCTCGAACGTACAGCGTCCCGCTCTGCAACAGCTTTTTTCCGACATAAAAGCCGGAAATATAGACTGCGTACTGGTCTATAAACTTGATCGGTTGTCTCGTTCGCAGAAAGATACGCTGTACATGATTGAAGACGTATTCGCAGCTAACAACGTCGCTTTTGTATCAATGAACGAGAATTTTGACACCTCCTCCCCTTTCGGCCGCGCTATGATCGGCGTGCTCTCCGTATTCGCTCAGCTCGAACGCGAACAGATTAAAGAACGCTCCGCAATGGGGCGAAGAGAACGGGCAAAGTCCGGGCTGTGGCACGGAGGCGGTTGGGAGCCCATAGGCTACAGCTACGCGGATGGCCATCTACAGGTTAATCCCGCTGAAGCTATCATGATCCGTGATGTATATAAACTGTTTCTCCAGAACGTCCCACTGACGCGCATTGGTAGCATAACTAAAGAACGGTACGGGCGATTTCTCAGTCATTCTGCTGTCCGTTCTATCCTTAGCACTTCTCTCTATCTTGGACTTATTCGCTGGAACGGGGAGACATACCAAGGCGAACACGAGGCAATCATCGACGAGAATAGTTTTAAAAGAGCTCAAGTACTTCTTGAAGACCGCCACCGTATTGCCGAAACCAAGCCATTCCCATTTAAACCTCGGCATCTCCTTGCCGGTTTACTTGTCTGCGCGCACTGCGGGGCAAATTACACCACAAAGGGCAATTATGCTGGTCACGGGGCAAAGAAGAAATATCGTCCTTACTACTATTGCTACTCTCGCTCTAAGACAAACCCCCGCCGAATCATTGACCCGAATTGTCGTAACCCAGCCTACGCCGTCGTGGATCTCGATAAGCGCATACTGTACGAAGTTGAGCGCCTTTCTTCTGACCGGCGTTATTTCCGGCAAGTCCTAAAAAAACAACAAACGTACCGCGAAGAAGACCATACGCAACGCGATCGGGTCGGAATAATGCGCCGCTTAGATGAGATAGACGCACAGCTGTCCCGTGTCATTGACCTCTACCAGCTCGGTACAATTCCTCGTGAAGCTATAAGCCAACGCACCAACAAACTGCAGCTCGAACGCACCGCCTTACAAAACACCCTCCGGACCCTTACGGAAAAGGATAGAGCCCCTCGTCTTTCTGAGAATGAAGCTTTTGTCCTTCTTAATACTTTCGACACGGTTATGGCTTCGAATTCATTCGATGACCAGCGTCACTTATTACAGGCTCTTATCCAAAAAATCATTGTCCTTCCGGTTCAAGGTGAATTTGAAATTCTATGGAATTTCTGAAGACAAGGGCTATCGAACCCCTTTACTATAGCAGGTCTTTCCTGACAAGTTTCGTGAGACATTCCACATGCGAGGTCATGGGGAACATATCTACTGGCTGGACCTCCTTTGTTTGATAGCCAAGTCCGGTTAAAATTGCTAAATCGCGCCCTAACGTCGCGGGGTTACAGGAGACGTAGACGATGCGACGGGGGTGCATGGCGGCCATAGCGGTTAGGACGGGCGGGGTGCAGCCGGCGCGGGGCGGATCGATGACGATAACGTCGGGGCGAATATGTTCTTTATAGAGACGCGGCATGACTGAAGTAGCGTCACCGGTAATAAATTCAGCATTTTTGACACGGTTGTCTCGGGCATTCTTCTGCGCGTCGCGAATGGCCGGGGCGACGATTTCAATGCCGATGGCGCGGCGGGCACGCTGCGCCAGGAAAAGGGTGATAGTACCCGTACCGCAGTAAGCATCGATGACGGTTTCCCGCCCGGTAAGAGCGGCATAATCCAGCGCCTGCCGGTAGAGAACTTCCGCCTGCGCGGTATTGACCTGAAAGAAAGAGCGCAGCGAAATATGAAAGTTCAGCCGCCCGATAGCATCCTCGATCGTCGGCTTTCCCCAGAGGAGCTTCGTTTCCCGCCCGAGAATGACGTTATTATGGTACGTTTGAATATTCTGCTGGACGCTGACGAGATTCGGTAAGCGCCGGCGCAAAAAACCGACGATCTCTTTTGCCCGCCTTAGCTCGGGCGTGGCAGTGACCAGCACCGCCATGAGCGCGTCGTTTTTCCCCACGCGCCCCATGACGTGCCGCAGGACGCCGCTATGGCGATCTTCATCGTAGACGGGAACGTCGAATTTTCGCGCCGCTTCGCGCATGGCGGCAATGAGCGCGTTATTCCCCGCCTGCTGGATCAGGCAATCGGTCGTGTCGACGATGGTGTGCGATCCTCTGGCAAAGCAGCCGATAACGATTTCGCCTGCTCCCCGGCCGACGGGAAACTGCATTTTGTTACGGTAATTC
Organism: uncultured Schwartzia sp.; assembly: GCA_905373705.1. Classification (GTDB taxonomy): domain Bacteria; phylum Bacillota; class Negativicutes; order Selenomonadales; family Selenomonadaceae; genus CAJPQU01. The sequence continues at coordinate 7,631 of CAJPUA010000007.1, forward strand.
CAGGGATTTTCCGCTCCTTTAACGGGTAAAACCGAAACGCCTTTAAGGCCGCCGATCCGCTCGATTGCGTCGCTGACTTGACGGCGCTTGAGTTCCAGCTGCGCAGGATAGCTTACATGCTGAAGCTGACAGCCGCCGCAGGCCGCATAGACCGGACAGCGCGGCGCGACGCGGATTGCGCTTTCTGTCAGGCGCTTTTTCACCGCTCCCACCGCATAGTTCTTCTTGACGGTTTCAATTTCCAGCCGCACCTTTTCCCCCGGCAAAGCGCCCGGCGCAAATACGGTAAAGCCCTCTATATTTCCTACGCCTTCCGCATTGCTGCCGAAGCGTTCGATCAATATCTCACACGTTTGCCCCGGCTTAACCGGTATTTCCCGCCGCACGATTTTCCTCCCTTCCCCGTTTTTCATTTCCCCTCTTGCAGAAAAAGGCCCGACGCCTGTCCTGTCATGACTCCCAAAAGTTAGATTTCCAAGTCTAGCTTTTCTAAATCAGACAGCCGCGCCGGGTTTTTGTTATACAAATTCGACTTTCCAAAAGTACCCGCGCGCCGTTCGCCACGAGCTCCGCTTTCTCCCGAAAGCCCCACAAGACGCCGACTGGTAAAGCGCCGGTATTGACCGCCGTTTCCATATCTACGGAGGTATCGCCCAAATAAGCGGTTTCCTCCGGCAAAACACGCAATTTTTCCAAAAGATAGCGGACGTTCGCCGGATCAGGTTTTCGCGGCACACCCGGACGATCCCCCACATAAGCGGCAAAGGTTCCCGGCGCAAATAAATGCGTCAGCACCTCTGCCGCCGCCGAGGTATGCTTATTCGTGCAGACGGCCATGGGGATATGGCGCGCCGCCAATGCTTCCAGAAGCGCCGGGATCCCCGGGTACGGCTTTGTCTGGCGGATCAGACGGCGCGCGTATATTTCTTTATATTTTTCCAGCGCTTCGTCAATCTCCGCCTCTTTCGCACCGGGCAGAAGCCGCTCCACCAGCTTTCGCGATCCGTTTCCCACAAGATAGCGGTATTCTTCCACCGGGCGCGGCGCCTTTTTGTATCCGGCAAGAAGCTCATTGCCGCTCGCCGCCAGATCAGACAGGGAATCGACTAACGTCCCGTCCAGGTCAAAAATAACCGCCCGATACCGCATGGTCTCGCCTCCGCTCTTTGTCGCGCTTATTTCTGTTTCTCCTGAAGCCGCCGCAAAATAGCGGCTTCATTTTCCAAGGTCGTGGCTTCTTTCAGCAGTTCATTCGCCTGATGAATCGTTGCCGCCGATTTCGTGTCGAGCCACTCGGCATAAGCTTCCGCGTACCGGATACGCGCCTCACAAATACGCCGCTGCAGCCGCTGAAGAACTTGCGCCGCCTGCGGCGCCGGAACCGCATCCAATTCTTCCTCGCGTTGCTTCCAATCCGGCAGGATTTCTTCCTGTACAATTTTTTTCATCGCCTGCCGGGTCGCCGTGTCGCCCAAATTGCCGCGATGCAAGGTCTCCACCAGCTTACGGTCGGCGCTCTTAACGTTCGCTTCATGACGCGCCAAAATGGCGTCCGTCGCCTCGAGATACGTTTTGAGCTGCGTTTGCCGCGCCTTCATGATGAGAGTAATAAAATCCCGGAAATTCGTAATTTCCTTAACCTGCCAGAGGCCGGACGCCGTGCGGATCATCTGCGCTTTGAGGACAAATTCGCCGTCCACTTCTTCCTGATAGACGCGCAGGCCGATGGTCGCCGTACCGGCTTCTTCGTCCTGTTCTAGGGAATCAATCCGCCGAAAATCGACAGACTTCAATCCTGTCCGCGTGAGAATAACATTCGAATCAATGGCGATGCTGTCCTCACCGCTCTGTCCGCCCCACTCGCCTGTACGGACGTATTCGATGATCACATTTTTGAAGCTGGCGCGCAATGGTTCGCGAAACATCGCAGCAAAGCCGCTGATTGTGGCGCGGGCATCCTCAGACAGGGAATGATCTGCGTCCATCATACCTTCCAGGAGAGCGTCGCTAGCGTTATCGACAATCGAGTCAACATCCACATAACGCTCGAATTGTTTTTGATCGTGGGCTTGGATCGCTTCCTGAATCATCCGCAGGGAATACGCCGGCGTTTTCGTATAATGCCCAAAATACCAATAGCCGCCGCTGGCCACCCCTAACGCCACAATGACCGCGGCGATAATAAGTCGCAGTCTTCCCTGGCGGGAAAAATTGAGCGCCATATAATCATCCTCCCTGCGAAATGTCACTTTGGAAAACCTTTCGCCTTCATTATGAACCTTGCCCGCTGATTTCGCAAGCGATTTAACGCTTACGGAGAAATTTTACCGGCGGCTGCACTTTCGATCGTTCCGCCGCCCAGCACTTCGTCGCCGTCATAGAAAACGACAGACTGCCCCGGCGTGATCGCTCTCTGCGGCTTCTCAAAGGATACCGTGACCCGGTTCTCTCCCTGCGGCGACACTACCGCCCACCCGGTGCGAACCCCATAGCGGATTTTCGCCTCCACCCGCCGCGGGGACGTGAGAGGCTTCCCGGTCAGCCAGTTCAAATCGCCAGCCGTCAGCGAAGAAGCGAACACCTCCTCCGCCGTCCCCACAATGACCCGATTATGCGCTATATCCAATCCAGTCACATAGAGCGGCGTTGGCGCGGCGACGCCAAGCCCCCGCCGCTGCCCGATCGTATAAAGCGGCGCCCCTTCGTGACGCCCCAGGACCTTCCCCGAGTGATCGACGATATTTCCCGGGCGCAGACAATCCGGGCGATTTTCCCGCAGGAAGCGGCCGTAATCATCATCGTCGATAAAGCATATCTCCTGACTTTCCGCTTTTTTCGCTACCGGCAGACCAAGCTTCTCCGCCATCGCCCGCACCTCCGACTTGGTGAATTCCCCCAGCGGAAAAAGAAGGCGCGGCAACATCTCCGGCGCTATATGATACAGCACATAGGACTGATCCTTTTTCGCATCGCGCCCCTTGAGCAGTCGGTGCCGGCGCAGCGCATCATCCCACTGAAGGCGGGCATAGTGACCGGTCGCCAAAAAATCCGCGCCCATCTCGCGCGCCTTTTCCCACAGACCGGAAAATTTCAGATAACGATTACAAACGACGCAAGGGTTTGGCGTCCGTCCCGCCGCGTAAGTATTTAAAAAATATTCCACGACCCGCGCGTGGAACAGCGCGCGAAAATCCACAATATAATGCGGAAATCCGAGAATATCCGCTACCCGCCGGGCGTCCGCGGCGGCGCGATCCGATCCGCAGTCGCGCGTCTCGTCTACGGGGCGGACGTCTTTCGACAGACGCATGGTGCCCCCGACGACCTCATAGCCTTCGTTCAGGAGACGAGCTGCGGCTACGGCGCTGTCCACGCCGCCGCTCATCGCCATCAAAACCTTGCCTTTGCCTTTCGTCGGTATCACCTTCTCCGATTTTACAAATCACGGAATACGTCCACGTTCGCGGTCAGCTCCTGCAAAACGGCCTGATATTCCTCCTGTTTTTTCTTCGCCTCGTCGCGCCGCTTTCTCACCCGCTCTATGTCGGCACCAATATCATCGAGCGTCAGATATGACGCTCCCTCTAAAAGGCTCAGTTTTTCTTCCATCGCCGCAGCGACCATTTCTGCCTGCCGCGCTTTAAGCTGCGATTTTTTGTAAAGCGCCTCGTAATTGCTGATGGTCTGCGTTTGGAAACGTTTCTCGACACTTTGCATTTCGGCGTTCAACGGACTTATTTGGCTGTTTAAGCTCTGCTCGATGTAGCGCAGCTGACGACCCAGCTGGCGAAACTCCCGCCGCTTTTCCTGGCTGTCGATATGCCTTTCGGAGCGTTCGATGTCCAGCTGCTCAGGTGCGTCCTCCCGCGATATGGTGGCTTCGTCGACGACCAAGACGACGCTGCCCGTGGGCTCCGGTTCTTTTTTCTCCGGCGCTTTCTGTTCCGCGGCAGGCATCACTGCCGACGGCGCTTCTTTCATAGCTAAAAACCAGCTGCCGCCGCCCAGGAGGAGCGCCAAGAAACCAGCGGCGGCAAAAAAAGCCTTCCGCCGGCCGGACTGCGGCGATATTACCCCCAGCCCGACGCAGGTCAACAGCAAAGTTACCAGCAGAACCGTCAGAATCACAACGGACATAGTTGAAAATCCCAGAAATTCCACAAGCCTTCCCTCCCAACGCCTCGTTTACGCTTCTCTTTCCTGTTTTTTTCTGGTAAACTGAAGAAAATTTACCAAGCAGCAAAGGAGCGTTTTCCCATGACCGTCGTGGGCGTTATCGCCGAATATAATCCCTTCCATAACGGGCATCGTCATCAAATAGCGCAGATCCACGCGCGTTTTTCTGACGCCGCTTGCGTGGCCGTCATGAGCGGCGGCTTCACGCAGCGCGGGCAAGCGGCGATACTCGATAAATGGCTGCGGGCACGAAGCGCCGTGGAAAACGGTCTCGACCTCGTATTGGAGCTGCCCGTCGTTTTTGCTGTCCGCAGCGCTCAGCATTTCGCAGACGGCGGCGTTCGCCTCTTAAGCCGTTTAGGCGTTGTCGACGTACTGGCCTTTGGCGCCGAGCTTTCTGACGACGCCGCTCTTTTGCAGCTGTCGGAGCAAAGCCTGCGTCCGGACTTCGCTGAACGGCTCCGGCAAGGGATGCGGCAAGGTCTTTCCTACGCCGCCGCGCTTGAAAACGCGCTCGACGTCCCGCTGGAACTGCCTGCTGCTTGTCTTCGCGAACCGAATACGATCTTAGCGCTTGAATACCTCAAGGCGCTGCGTCGCTTTTCATCGCCGCTCCGGCCTCTGCCCCTCCCCCGGGAAGGCGCAGGCTATCACGACCTTACCCTGTCCGCCGAGTACCCCAGCGCCAGCGCCATTCGCCTCAATCTGAGGCAGGGAGGCGCTGACTGGACGCGGGCGGTCCCTCCCGCTGTGGCGCTCCGCCTAAAAGAGCAGCAGGCGCGCGGTCTGCCGGATACTGAGCAGCTTTTTCGGCCCATCCTCGCGCGGCTTCTCTCCACCCGCGCAGAAGATCTGCGCCGACTCTACGGAATGAACGAGGGCTTGGAACACCGCTTTATCCGGGCGGCACGCTCCGCCCTCTCCCTCGCTGATCTGCGGCAGGCGGTGAGCAGCAAGCGCTACCCGGCGGCGCGTATCCAGCGCACGGTTCTCAGCCTCTTACTCTCGCTTTCCGCGGCGGACGCAGCCCGCTTTGACGAGACCGGTCCCCTCTATGCGCGCGTCCTCGCCTTTAACGATCGGGGGCGAAAGCTCCTCCGCACGATGCGAAAAGTCGCCACGATTCCCCTTATCGCTAAGGTGACGGATTTTCTTTCTTCAACGGCCGGGCAGTTATCTCCCGCAGCGAAAATGCTCGCCTTTGACACGCTGGCGACCGATCTTTGGGGGCTTTCTCTGTCGCCCCGGCAAGCGGCCGCCTTAGACTTTACAACCTCTCCCGTTTATCTCCCCGAAGGATCCTCCCAGCGCTGAACGCCATCTTTCCCTTCGACCTCCGCCGCCCAATCGGCGATCTTTCGTCCTTCAACGGCCAAATCCGGCGCGATTGCCGCCAGCGGTATAAGCACGAAAGCCCGCTGCGTAAGATACGGATGGGGGAGCGTAAGCTCCGGCGTCCGGCAAACAACCCCGGGAATATGCAGCAGATCGATATCAATCGTCCGCGCTCCCCAGCGTACTTCGCGCACCCTCCCCAGCGCCTTCTCGATCCGCTGGCAAAGCGTTAAAAGAGATCGCGGGGAAAGTAACGAAACTATTGCTGCCGCAGCGTTCAAAAAGCGCGGCTGCTCCTTCACGCCCCACGGCTCCGTTTCGTAAAGCGGCGAAATCGCCGTCACCTCAATCCCTTCGGCGGCGCGTAATGCGGCGATCGCCGCCCGGATATTTTCCGCCCGATTCCCCAGATTCGCGCCCAATCCCAAATAAACCGTATACGGCGGCTTCTGCTCCAGGCTCACGGACGCTGCCGCACGATGACGACGCTGACGTCGTCAAATTTCCCCGGCAGGGGCGCCTGCGGCTTATGCACCGCAACCCGGGCTTTTTC
>CAJPUA010000008.1 GCA_905373705.1 uncultured Schwartzia sp.
AGAAGGTGACGAGAACACTTAACAGTCCAATGATATAAAAATTATTTCGCATGGTATCACCTCTCCTTTTCGTTGTCGGTCGGATGTCCCTGGTATATATTCTCACTAAGTTCGCGCTTCTGCGCTCACTAAGTGTTCATATTATATCATAGATTGGCTGTTGCTGCCCGTTGGTGAAATCCGATCCTTGTCGTCCATTGTAGGATTACAATGGATTAGTTGCAAAATAAATTCAGATACATAAAAAGACAAGCAGGAAAATTTATAGTAAGATGAAGTCGCACCAATAACTACGAAAAGATCCTGCATATCTCAAGACCATTCTACCACAAATCCCCGTCTTTCCAGCACATAACGGCATACCAGCGTGGTCAAATCCAACCTATTTTAGAGCAAGAGATCCCTAAGGTTAAAATTGCCAAGTAAGTCAGCATTTCACGTTCCACCCTGTATGAAGAATTAAAGTGAGGTGCCATCGACCAGTTGAACAGCGACCTGACACACTACAAAAAATACTTCGCAGACACAGGACACTCAGGTATATAGAGAATCGAAAGGCCTTCCGCAAACCTTACAAACTAGCGGGCATTGCAGCGTTCTCCCAACACCTTGAACATGAGCCGCTGCAGAACTTTTCTTCCCGACTGTCCGATTTGATATTGTAATTTACACTCACAATGGCCGTTGTTGTTTTTCAAGCAAACGATTGCTACGATCAACAAAAGATAGTATGATATATAATAAATTATGATATTTTAATGGGTGGTGATTTCCGTGGCAACTGCCGATCAGATAAAAAGCCTTGTAAAAGCATATATGGATCGCGATGACGATAGATTCAAAACGATTGTATTACAAATTGCCGCTCACGAGGCGAAATCGGGACACGATGGCGTTGCACGCGACCTAAAATCACAAATTGACAAGCTTGGCAGGAGGCTTGCAAGCGTTGTTCAGCTCACGCCACAGAATCCCATGCTACTATTATCGCTGCCCAAGCATAATATATCCGAGCTGATCGTTTCCAATGAGATCACTGAAAAAATCCAACGCATCCTAAACGAATACCGCAACCGTCACAAACTTCACTCCTACGGATTAACAAACCGACGCAAACTCCTAATCGAAGGACAGCCCGGTACGGGCAAGACCTTTACGGCAGCTGTCATCGCCTCAGAACTTTCTCTCCCTCTCTATACAGTGCAAATGGATAAGCTTGTCACAAAGTTTATGGGAGAAACCAGTGTAAAGTTGCGTCAGATCTTCGATAGTATCAATTCGCTCACCGGCGTATATTTTTTTGATGAATTTGATGCCATCGGAGCAGACAGAGGCCTCGATAATGAAGTCGGTGAAATGCGTCGAATTCTCAACTCTTTCCTCCAATTCATTGATCAGGACGTTTCCGAAAGCATCATTATTGCCGCAACGAACAATCAACGGCTGTTAGATCAGGCACTGTTCCGCCGGTTTGACGACGTACTCCATTATACCCTGCCAACAGAAAACGAAATCCGCCGTCTCCTAGACTACAAACTCATCAGTTACGACAAGCATTTCAAAATAACAAAGCCACTCTTAAAAGCCGCTGACGGTCTCAACCATGCGGAGATTATCAAAATCTGTGACGACGCCATAAAAACCTCCATTCTAACGGATCAGCCTTTTACTGCAAAACAGATTGCGCATCTATTGCAGGAAAGGAGAACTGTCTATTCCTATAAGGAGGCGTGATACAAATGGCTGTAGACAAAAAGAATATTTTTCTCTCCAATACTGCCGTACCATACCCCTATGCTTTTCGATCCTACCCTCCAAGCAAAAACTATCCACAAAGAGATCCAGCCGCTCACGCAGCCTATATTCAACGAAAACTATCTGAATGCTATGCCGCCCATGCTCTTACACAGCGTCAAGTGACGGCAATTCGATATAAGAACGGTCTTTATCTCGAAGTATCCGGCGCTGCCGGATGCGACTTTGCTTCGAAGGCATTGGAAAACCACAAGCAGGGAATACGCCTCGTAAATATAAGAACGGATATGCAGACCCAAACGGAAAAGGCAATCGTCTACATTCCGGAGGGAAAAGAATCCTATCTTATCAAAAAAATTGAAAAATATGCCAACGAAAGGACAGCTAAAAACCATCCCAGGTATAATGAATTAGTCAGCAGTATCGAAGACATCAAATTAGCCTTGTTTGAATCCTTTTGGCTGGATTCCCCCGATATGCGCCCACATGAAGAACCGGTCTGGTGCGAACTTTGGCTGCGATTTGACGAACAAGACGATTCCATAAAAACGTGGCACAAGGTCGAAGAAGCCCTCGCCTCAGTATGTCAGGATCTCAACATCCCAATCGACGAAAATCACATCGCATTCCCGGAACGAATCGTAAAACTCATATATGCAAATGCTTCCTCCTTAAAGGCACTCATTGACAACTGTTCTTTCGTCGCCGAAATACACCGAGCGCCCGAGCCCACATCCTTTTTTGAGGAGCTATCAACCTCCGAACAAAAGGACTGGGTGGATAACCTACTATCCCGTACAACATTTGTAAAAGAAAATGTTTCTGTATGCCTCTTAGACACAGGTCTGACATGGGCACATCCATTATTAGAACAATCTACAAATATAGAACATATCCAAGCCGTTAATTCTGCTTGGGGAATCCACGATCATCAAGGACACGGCACAGAGATGGCCGGCGTTGCATTATACCATGACCTAAAGCAGGCATTGCTTTCAAGCGCTCAACTGAAAATATCTCATGAAATCGAATCTGTAAAAATACTGCCGCCTGCAGGAGAAAATAATCCAAAACTATATGGTGCTATCACGGCACAGGCAGTAGCTCTTGCCGAAATCGCCAACCCAAAGGCAAAACGTGTCACCTGTATGGCAGTGACAGCGCCTGCCTACAATACATTGGACGGAAGCCCTACCTCTTGGTCTGCCGCAATCGACAGCATTACATCCGGCGCCGAGGAAAATGGTGAGAAACGCCTCTTCGTAATCAGCGCAGGAAATGTAGACCCAAGTGAATTCCACTCGATTCCATACCCAGATGCAAACATATTGCACAATGTCGAGAGTCCGGGACAATCATGGAATGCAATTACTGTCGGGGCTTATTCGGACGACAGCAAAATCAGCGATCCTACTGATCCTACTTTTCGTGGATTCGGTCCGCTTGCAAACGGGGGCGCACTGTCACCATACAGCGCAACATCTCAAGGATGGAACAAAAAGTGGCCAATAAAACCGGAGGTGTTATTCCATGGAGGAAATATCGCTTCTAACGGTGTTGATTACGACGTCTGCTCCGACCTTTCATTACTGACAACAAATTTTCGTCCGCAAACGAAGCTGTTTTCAACAATTTGGGCAACAAGTGCCGCCACAGCTCAGGCCGCACATTTCTGTGCCCAGCTGCTCAATGAATACCCGGATATATGGCCGGAAACGGTGCGCGCTCTAATGATCCACTCTGCCAGTTGGACAGACGAAATGAAGCAGCAGTTTTGTTCTGAGGACACAAAAACAAAAGGCAGACGAAATCTTTTGCGTTGCTGCGGATATGGCATTCCGAATCTCAAAAAAGCAATCCAGTGCATGAGCAACAGCGTCAACATGGTGATTCAGGGAGAATTGCAGCCATTCGAAAAAACAGATCAACGTGTGAAGATGAAGGACATGCACCTGCACACGCTGCCTTGGCCAAAAGAGGTCTTGCAAGCACTAGGGGAAGCTTCTATTACATTGAAGCTGACACTGTCCTACTTTATCGAGCCGGGACCGGGTGAAATCGGCTGGAAGGACAAATATCGCTATCCGTCCTGCGGGCTTCGTTTTGATGTGATCAATTCCAATGAAACAGAAGAAGACTTCAAAAAGCGAATTAACACAAAAATGCGCGGCGAAGATAAAAACGACAGCGGCGATGGAACAAGCGGAAGCGATCGCTGGTACTTGGGTTCAGATAATCGAAATGTCGGCTCCATTCATTCCGACTTTTGCGAACTGAACGCCGCAGAGTTATCTAACTGCAATCTCATCGCAGTATATCCTGTAGTAGGCTGGTGGAGAGAACGCGCCTACTTAAAGCGTTACGATAAAAGCATCCGATATTCCCTAGTCGTTTCTCTATCAACGCCAAGAACTGATGTAGATTTATACGCGCCTATTATCACACAGATTACTCCTGCCATTGAGATTCCAATTCCGACGCGTCCACCCGCATAAAGCACGAGGTGTATATCCGAAGAATAACGGATATACACCTCGTGCTTTATGCGGTCAGGAATATTCCTCCAAAGGATCTCTATTCTCATCATTCTCAGCATCTTTACTATACATATCTGCCAGTTCACGCATTGTTGTTGCAAAACTGATGAATCCTTCCAGCTCAAGGGCCTCGGCTTTTTCTCTGTATCCTCGCGCCAGTTCCCACTCTTGAACACCATGCGAAAAACTATGAATACCACGCTGATTCCGCAGTGCAAGCCTAAAGTTAAACCGCATTCTCCCTGTAGTTTGTTCATTCAGGACAGCAGCAACCGCTTTGTGAATCCACAACCCATCAGGATCCTGAGGAGCATACGTTAGGACCTTTCCAATCTCAATCTGAGCAATTTCATCATGTCCGCTTTCTTCTGTAATACGCCGCGCCTCAGTGATCCAATTACGAAAGGCCTCCTCATTCAATACCCCATCCTCTTGTACTCCCGGACAGCAGTGCCAATTATTCAAGAGCATATATGCCCGTTCAGCAAGGAATTGCTTCTGCGCATCCTTTTGTTCAGTGGGATCGGCAGGGTCATTCTTAGAAGGAAATGCAAATTTTATCATCTCCGCAAAGAATGTTGGGTCAAAAGCAAGACGTTTTTCCAGAGCAACCGGAGCATCTCCTGAGAAACGACCAAAGCAGGGAAGAAAGTTCCATTCAATTTGGTACAGTGCATCGATATCAACTGAGTGTGATGTTTGGAGTCGCTTAATTAACTCAATCGTATCATAACGCTCCAATTGTTTGATCTCTTGAGGATGCTCTAGTACCGCCATCAACGCACGTGTTACAATGTCTGGATCAAAGCTATCCTCATCATCAAGAGCATGGGCGAGGCACATGACTGCTGTTCCTGCACGCCCATATGCAATAAGTTTCTCTATAACAAATATTGCGTCCCAGTTCCATCTTCCTATTTGCACATTCACATGCTTCCAATATAGGCCTTCGTGTGATTTTCCCAGATACGACGATACACGTTCCCAAATCTCCTCTTGAAACGGTAAAAGCACGAGAAAACGAGCACATTGCTCCGGCTTCCAGTTCCTTTGTAAAAGAGAATCCACCCAATGGATACCGCGCTGCTGAAATCGCTTCCAAACAAATCCTGCAACAACATGTCCCTCCAACTCATCGTCAGTATCTACTAGGGTTGGCAGAATCTCGGCCTCAATGAAATCAGCCCCCACATCACTCAAGGTTTGACCGACGATATACGGTATCGCTGTCTTTCGAGCAAAGTCTAAACACCGACCAAAATCTCCATCACCTATAATTTCAGCAAGGGCTAAACGACGCTTTTCATCAAGATGCGCCATCTGTTCCTCGTACTTCCCTTTCCCATCAAAAAGGTCATAATCATTTTCCGAAAAAAGATAGCGATATCGCAGCATCGGGTCAGCAGGCATTATATTATTTGCGATCTGCTCAATCTTTATAATCGCGTCCTTAGGAAGCGCCCACTGTGCATCTGAAAATTTTCGATGACAGCGTATGAGGCCATCAAGCTTCTCCCAGATAACGCCTCGTTCGGTCTCAGGCATTCGAAGAATATGATCTGACATCAAATGATTCAAAACAACCTGTTGCGTTTCCTCTGGCAGATCAGAAAGATGATCCATCAACTCCATAAGTTTTTCGATATCTGAACATGCCGTTTCCACAGCCAGCTCAGCCAACATATGGATTTGCGCCCAGTACTCACTGACAAGCACCTTATCTTCCCAATCCGAAGGGATAAAATCGCGCCATATAGGGCGATAGCATCCACTGGTAGTCCCAAGACTATCAGGCAGTAACGAAAGAAGTAATTTCCAGCCGACAGGGGGTTGTTCTTTCAAAATCTCTTTGAGTGCCGCTTTTCTTTGCTCAAAGGATGCCATCGTCTGTATATGCCATGGCAAAAAAATATCTACCAGTGATTGTGCAGGTCTGTTCATATACTGTCCACCCGGATCAATGGAAGCAAGTTTTGCTAAAATAACTGCAACTCGGACAAGATACTCGGGGCTCCACGCAACGCACTCCAATCCCCAAAGCAAACCGCTCATATAATTTTCGCCACAAAACAACCTATCTCCCGCTTCATCAAACAGCTTGCAAAACGGTGTATTGTGCAAGTCTGTAAGAGCTTTCTCCACGGCCCCCAGAAACACCTTCGGTGCAGCCTCGGCAAGCAGCGGCATAAGAGAATCCAATCCTGCCCAACACTCCCAATCAGCATCATAGAGAAGATTGCCGACAACAGACGCTGCGATATCTTCTGCCTTTCCATGAGAGCATTGAGTTAATTTCTGCGGACGACTGCCCAGCAAGGCAAGTGTTTCCGCAAGCCCCTTTCTAAGTCGTGCAGAATGCGTAAGTTCTTTTCCAAGAACATTGGCAGCATATCGTTCTTCTTTTGGCAGATCAAATTTCGGATCTCGTTCGCCAAGAACCAAAAGAGCCATTTCCTGAAAGCGATCCAAATCCTCATCGGCCAGTCTATTTCCTAGTACATCCCAGACTTCGCTGCGCGGAACAATTCGCCATTTTCCATCCATCTGAGCTAGGGGGGTATCTGCTTGATGCAACATCCCTCTCAAACGTCTAAAAACTTCACGCCCTTCCATGCCCAATACACTTTCCAGTACTTGAACATCTGCTTTATTCTTCTCACTCCATTGCCCAAGAAGATTTGCCCTTCCAATATCATCCGCATAATCCCATTTTACATAGCGTGGAACAGCGCCACCTAAAAGATATCGGCGCAGTACAGACAATCTTCGAGCTCCGATTCTTGCAAGCTCTCTGCTGCGCGCATCAGAAAAATTCTCTCTTCTAAGAATGTCTTCGATTTGATATTGTGTCGGACTTTGCAGTTTAATGACGTTAGCTTTCCCCTCTGATAGTGGTCTGTATAGTGGTATGATAAGCCTATGTTGTCTCTTCTCGGCAAGCACACGCAAATCCTGTCGTTCCGAATCCAAATCCAGTTCTGAACCAGCAACAAGAATATGTGGCTTTCTCAATTCAGCTATAGATCGCCATGCATTTATATCACTGATAAAAAGGCACTGATGAGCATATTGTTTTATATTTTCATATTTAGTTGAGATTATATAGGCAGCAACAAAATCCTCTACATCGCCTTCACTTTCAGCGAAAAGAAAAAGACATTGTTCCTTTCCTATAAAAATATTTTCAAGTGCGCGACATGCATTTTCTCGTGTTACCGTATAAACCAACGGAGAAATTAAGGGTTTATCACTTTGTCCACGAGAAAAGTTTTCCTCCCAATACTCAAGTGGAGTCGTAATCCCGCTTTCGTTTGGAATTATCCCAATTTTCCTTGCCAACCACCGTGCAATCGCTGGAAACTCTCGTAGCCACTCAGCAAGTCTAACGCCGTCAATAATACAAATTTCTTTCCAGCCTTTATCTGCATGTTCTGTAGGCCACGCTCGTTGATTTTCTTCTTTCGAATGTCCCGATGAACGCGGCGTAACAAATACAAATGTAGTATTTCGCCGCTCAGACACTTCCACTTGTTCTGTTCGTTTGTTGAGATCTTCATCCGCTTTTTTCCGAAAATCTGCCCCCGTTCCAATTTCCCAATAGGAACGTCCTATAGGGACAAACTGGCGAAACCCCTGTGCGCACTCCACGCTTCCGTCTAATCCCGATTGATTTATACCATCACCGTATGGAATCCGACAATCATCGCCATCAGCTATCGACTCACGAACCAAAAGATAAACGAGTTCAGGGATCACGCCCCTACTGGTATAAGAATTTGCGTAACGCGATAAATCCTCAGCTGTTATAATTTTTGTATGCTCCATGCTAAAACCACCTTTCATGCGACGGTTAGTTGCAAAATGAACTCGGACACATAAAAAGGCAAGCAGGAAAGTCTGTAGTAAGATGAAATCGCACCAACATCTACGAAAAGATCCTGTATGTCTCAAGATCATTCTACTACTAAATCCCCATTCTTTCCAACACCTGACACCATACAAGTGTGGTCAAATCCGACCTCTGTTAGAGTAAGGGATCCCTAAGATCAAAATTGCCAATAAGTCGGCATTTCACGTTCCACCATGTACGAAGAATTAAAGTGAGGCGCCATCGACCAGCTGAACAGCGACCTGACACACTACCAAAGATACTTCGCAGACACAGGACAACTCCTCAGGTACATAGAAAATCGAAAGGACTCCCGCAAACCTCACAAACTAGCAGCCGCCGCAGAATTCCTCCAATACCTTGAACATGAGCTACTGCAAAACAAAGTCTCTCCTAACACTGCTTATGGAAGAGCCAAACTTCAAAACACTTTCCCGGTCATGCTATGCACAAAAACCATCTACAATTCCAAGTTATCCTTGTACGTATTCCAGTTTTCGGCCAGTTTCTTCGGACACAGGACGAGGACGCTCTTATTCCGATTTTCATAGTATTTTATGACACCAAGCGCGGTGAATATCTTGCCAAGGCCGACGCTGTCCGCGAGGATGCAGCCGTTGTACTTCTCAAGTTTATTGATGATCGCGAGCAGGCATCGCGTTGAAAGTCGTAAAGCATGCTCCAAATTTTACTCTGTTTGAATCCCGTCTTCTCATCCGGCAGCTCGTCCTCGGATATATCAGATAGGAATTTGTTGAACACATGGTAAAGCGTCGTGAAATAAATCGTTTTGGGTACATGCTCGGCATAGACAGTGCTGATGTTTTCTATGATCGTATCCGTTATATCCTGCATCTTGGTTGGACCATTCCAGAGCTCATTAAAGATTTGCAGATACGTTTTTGTTGCAGGTGCTTTGTCCATACGATTTACTACATTGTATGCGTTGTTTCCACGTTCGCAGCCAAGATCAATGGCCGTGAAACCATTCGATCGTCATCTGTGCTGTAAGGGATACGAGTGTCATAAAAACGCCCATATGATCCCCCGTGGTATTCGATTTGAACCGCGCCTTCGCGCGGATCCAGTCCACACATTCCTTCGCAAGCGCACGCTACGTCATTTCGTTACGAAGCCTGCCCTCGAATTTGGTACCGTAGAGGCTCGCTTCACGCGATATCCGTGGGATGTAGAACTCGCTTTTTTGTTTCTCGGTTTTTCTTTGACGAAGGTAGGTGCGATGAAGATGAAACGGAATTCCTCTATAAATTCAAGCTGTTTTTTGAGCTCCTGATGGCATACATGAGCAATAGATACTCTGCTGCCATGTTTGATCTCTTTTCGCAGGTCATCGCGAACGATATTCGTAATGTTATCGAATAACATAAGATTATACCTCTCCCTCTAATCTCTCAGAATACATCTCCCTAACTCTCCCTTTGCTTCCCCAAAATTTTAAACCATTTTTCTCTTCCTCTATTCTACACTCCTTCCCGCGTCTTCTAAACGCTAAAATTACTGGTCAATACGCTGTTCTCCGGCTGTTATGAGCAGCTTTCTCTCGGTTGCCGCAACCTATGAATCGTGCTATAATGAGCGGACGTTTTCCCTTGGGAGGTTACTCATGCCGAAAGAAAATACGACTATCCCGGAGAGCGCCGCGGATTTTGCGGCAGTACTCTCGGGGATTTCTAAGCCGCTTTTGCTTTGGTTTCACGGGACGAAGCGTTGTCTGCCGTGGCGTGATGATCCGCGGCCTTATTATGTCTGGGTGTCGGAAATTATGCTCCAGCAGACGCGGGTTACGGCGGTATTACCATATTTCGCCCGCTTTATTAAGGCATTGCCTGATGTTTCAGCGCTGGCCGCGGTTTCCGACGACGCTCTCTTAAAGCTTTGGGAGGGCCTTGGCTATTACAGCCGCGCCCGCAATCTGAAAAAAGCGGCGCAAATCATCGTCCGCGAGCACGGCGGCGAGGTACCGCGGGATTTCACGACGCTTTTGACGCTTCCCGGCATCGGCCGCTACACCGCCGGAGCCATCAGCTCCATCGCCGGGGGCGAGCGCCGCCCGGCGGTGGACGGGAACGTCCTGCGTGTCGTCACCCGTCTTGCCGCCAGTTCGCTGGATATTATGAAGGAAAGTACCCGCCGCCTTGTCGAGGAAGCGCTTTTGCCGCTCCTTCCATCGGATCCCGGATCCTTCAATCAGGCGATGATGGAGCTGGGAGCGCTCGTCTGCCTGCCGCGCGGCGCTGCCCGTTGCGACGCATGCCCCCTCACGTCCTTCTGCCGTGCGCACGCCTCGGGGAACCCCGCCGCATTTCCTGTTAAAGCGCCAAAGAAAGCGCGCCGCATCGAGCCACGCACGGTGCTGTGGATCGAGCGAGGCGGGCGAGTCGCTATCACCCAGCGCCCCGGGAGGGGGCTTCTTGCCGGGCTGTGGGAACTGCCGAATTTCTTAGGGACGCTCACCCGTGCGGACGTAAAAAACCTCGCCCGCGAAGCTGGCTGGCGTATCGATTCGCTAAAGGCGCTCCCTCCGGCGCGCCATATTTTTTCGCATATTGAATGGGAGCTGACAGGATGGCAGCTTACGCTTGCCGACGGCCGGGTCGCGGAACGGCAGGCGTTCTATTTCGGCGTGCCGCCCGACGCGTATAAAACAAAATCACCGGCGAAGGGAGATATAAAGCCGCCGGTACAGTACGTGGATCCGCGACTGCCACCCTTTCTCTGGGCAACGCCGGATGAATTGCTGACACGATACAGTGTCCCTGCCGCCTTTCATTATTATTTTCCTATGAATCAAGTCCGCCCCGAAAAGCCACGTCGGTAAGTTTTTGAATGGATACTGCGTCTTCCCAAAACAAGACATTGCCCTCGCTTTTCAAAATCGCTTACCATGATTTTCCCGTGTAACATTAGCTTTCTCCTCTTTCATTCTCCTAAAACCATTCCGCCCGCAAAGGATAATTTATCCGTTTTCTTTGTAGCGAAATAAAAAATATTTTTTCTGGGCTTTTCCTCAAAAATCCTGTATAATAAGACGTACCTTATTTTTATTTAGAGGAGTTTCGCCATGAATATTCATCAGCTAAACTATTTTCTCGATCTGGCGAGCACGCTAAGCTTTACACAGACAGCGCGCAACTTTTCCGTGTCACAGACGGCCATTACCCAGCAGATAAAATCGCTGGAAGAAAAACTGGGCGTGCAGCTTTTTGAGCGCACGAAGCGCCGCGTGGAGCTGACCCCGGCGGGACACGTCTTTGTCGGCGAAGCGCGCAGTATCATCGCCAAAATCGAGTCCTCCATCGCCAAGACGCGGGCGGCATCCTCAGGGTTCAGCGGCACGCTGTCGCTGGCGTTTATCGCCGGCTTCGGACAGACGCCGTTCCCCCAATTTCTCCATACGTTCCAGCACCAGTACCCCAATATCGATCTGAAAATTTCCAACGATTCCATCTCCGGCATGTATAACGGTCTACGTTCCGGCATTTATGACATTGTGTTTAATCTGGCCTTTGATCTGGATAAGCAGTCCCTTCCCCCCGAAACGTTCCTTGAGCTGGAGACGTATCCTCTGTATATCGTTATTCCCCCCGATCATCCGTTGGCTGGCGCGCCGTCACTTACCTGGGGACAAATAAAAAACGAAACTTTCGTGCATTACGATCTCATCGATTCCTTGAACCTGACTAATATGCCGGGGCTTAAAGATCCTCTTAAATCCGGACAATTCAAATCGGTACAGCGCCAGAATAATTTTGAAACGATCCTGCTCCTCGTCAGTATCGGCATGGGTATCACGCTGTTGCCGGAGTTTTTCCGCAATCTCATCACCAACACTATGAATCTCGTATTCATTCCCTTGGCAGGAGAGAAAAATCATGTCTCCATCATCGCTAACTGGAGCCCCGGCGACACGAACCCATCGCGCCAAAAGATGGTCGCGGCGCTAAAGGAGTTTTGCCAAAATCACTGATCGAACGAAATTTTTTCCTATATCAAAGAGAACGCTATCAGCACCCGGCGTTCTCTTTGCGTGTCATTATTAGCTGCCCGTTTTGCGGAGGCTTTTGCCCGTGCTCTTTCCTTTCGTGCAGCAATTTCCCCGCCCGCGTAATTTTCTAAGCGAACTGGCTGTTATAAAGCTCCGCGTAAGCGCCGCCCGCTCTAAGCAGCGTACGATGATCGCCCTGCTCGACGATCGTACCGTCTTGCATGACCAAAATGAGATCCGCATCGACAATCGTTGACAGTCGATGGGCGATGACGAAACTGGTGCGATCCTTCATCAGCGCTTTCATGGCCGTGCCGATCTCCATCTCGGTGCGGGTATCGACCGACGATGTGGCTTCGTCGAGGATCAAAATGGCGGGATCACAAAGGAATACACGGGCGATCGTCAGCAGCTGACGCTGCCCGACGGAGATATTCTCGGCGTCATTAGCCAAAACCGTATCGTAGCCCTGCGGCAGCGTGCGAATGAAGAAGTCCGCCCGCGCCGCTCTTGCCGCCGCCACGATCTCCGCCCGGCTGGCGTCAGGCTTTCCGTAGGCGATATTCGCGGCGACGGAGCCGGAAAAAAGCCATGTATCCTGGAGTACCATACCGAAAGCGCGCCGCAGGTCAGTGCGGGCCAGAGCGGCGGTATCGACGCCATCAAGGCAGATCTGTCCGCCCTCCACGTCGTAAAAGCGCATGAGGAGATTGACCATCGTCGTCTTGCCCGCGCCGGTGCTGCCGACGATAGCGATCCTCTGCCCCGCCCGCGCCGTGAAAGAAACGTCCTTCATGAGGATGCGGTCCGGCGTGTAGCCAAACCGCACCCCGGAAAAACTAACCCTTCCCCGCACT